>JAUZOH010000296.1 GCA_030706565.1 Bacteroidota bacterium
TGCAGTAAGGCAGGCGGATGTGGCTACGATAATGACTTCAGCAAACGGCGTAAATTATGAATTCGTCAGCGACAGCAGAAAACTGCTAACGGATATTTTAAAAAACAAATGGGGATTTAAAGGATTTGTAATGACAGACTGGTTGCAAACCCGCTCCGTTGAAAAAGCGGCATTTGCCGGACTGGATGTCTCCATGCCGGGCGGTGACAATTGTGGGTTTGGCACGGCTTTATTGGCGGCAGTTAAAGCAGGCAGGGTAACAGAAAGTAATATTGACGATAAAGTCAGAAGAATTTTAGGAGTTTACGATAGAATAGGTGCTCTTGACGGACTGAATATCAGTAAGGGGGCTCAATTAAATACCAGAGAACATCAGATGACGGCAAGGGAAATAGCCGAAAACGGAATTGTTTTGTTGAAAAATCAAAATAATGGCCTGCCTCTTGATAAGAACAAAATTCGACATATTTTAGTCACCGGGCCCAATGCCGATAAAAGGTTCTGCCTGTTGGCAATGGGTGGAAGTTCATGGGTGGAGTCGCCTTATGAAATAACGGTTCTAAAAGGAATCAGGGATTTTATAGGGGAAGATAAAGTGACTTATATCTCATCTGACGATCTTGGCGGTTTCCAGGTAATTCCGGATGAAGTATTGAAGCCCGTAAATGGCGTCAGGGGATTTAACGCAAGATATTATATCAAAGGGAAAAAAGATCCTGTACTGACAAGAATAGACAAGAAAGTGGATTTTATGTGGGAAATGAAAGCTCCTGACAAAAGCATCAACGTTGAAGATTTTAGGGAAGCCAGATACGATGCGGAAATTATTCCACCCGTAGATGGGAAATATACTTTCCGTTTTATTTCAGGAGGAGGAAGTGCTATTGCCTACAATAATGAATGGGCGGGAGCTCCTATGGCCATCGCAGACCCCGCAAGGGGAAACGGAAACGTTACGGCATCAGTCGATTTAAAGAAAGGAATTCCCTTTCATCTTTGTGTTGTGTATAGTAAAAATATAGGCGACGCAGCCCTGCGGATAGAATGGGAAACGCCCCAATCTGACCTCTCAGTAAAGAAGTTACATGAAATTGATAAAATCGCAAAAAAGGCTGATGCGGTGATTTATGTGGGTGGAATCGATCACAGCCTGGATACCGAAGGTAGGGACAGGGTCAGCATGGCCTTCCCGATGGTACAGGAAAACCTGATCAATCGCCTGGCTAAAATAAACAGGAATGTAAATGTTGTCCTGATCAACGGCTCACCTCTTGAAGTAGGAGGATGGTTTCCCAATGTCAGGTCCGTCCTGGAAGCCTGGTATCCGGGGATGGAAGGAGGAAACGCTGTTGCCGGCATATTATTTGGGAAAGTAAATCCTTCCGGCAGATTGCCCTTTACCTGGCCTAAAAAATTAGAAGATTCACCTTCCTATAAATTCGGATTTCAGGATAACGATTATATCCTATATTCCGAAAAACTAATGGTGGGATACAGATACTACGATACAAAAAATGTAGAACCCCAGTTCCCGTTCGGCTACGGTTTGTCATATTCGGATTTTGTATACAGCGATTTAACCGCAGAGACAACCCGTAACAATGAAGTTACCGGCAGTGTGAAAGTAAGCAACAAAGGAAATTTGGACGGATACGAGGTGGTCCAGGTATATGTAAAACCCATTAATCCTGCTGTTGATCGTCCTGTTCATGAACTAAAATATTTCAAAAAAGTATTCGTAAAAGCCGGAGAAACGATTGATGTAAAATTTATTTTGAAACAGGATGCTTTTTCTTATTATGATGTTCAAGTTGGCGACTGGGTAGTAGATCAATGCAAATATGAACTTGAAATAGGAAAAAATTCCAGGGATATAGTCCTTAATACTTCTGTCTCTCTGAAAGGCAATAATTGATCATAAATTAAATTAAAAATCATGAAAAAATCTATGATTTCTTTGTTTTCATTTTTTTCGCTATTATTTGTTTCGTACGTGATGTTGAGTTGTAAAGTCAGTAGCGACAATGATAAAGGAAATCCGGGAGGGATGGATTCAACAAAAACATCAACTTATATGAATCCGGTTGTAAAAACCAGTTTGCCGGATCCTACGGTAATCAGGTCAAATGATGGCTGTTATTACCTATATGCAACCGAGGACATTCATAATGTACCGATTTTAAAATCTAAAAATTTAGTAAACTGGACCAAGGTGGGTACAGTATTTACGGATGCGACAAGACCTGATTTTGTTGCCGGAGGAGGGATATGGGCACCGGATATAGAATTTATAAACGGGCAATATGTCCTGTATTATGCAATGTCGGTCTGGGGAGGAGAATGGACCTGCGGGGTTGGAGTGGCAATAGCTCATTCACCCTCAGGACCTTTTGTTAATAAAGGAAAATTGTTTATTAGTAGTGAAGTAGGTGTGCAAAATTCTATTGATCCGTGTTATATAGAAGATAATGGAATAAAATATTTGATCTGGGGCAGTTTTCATGGTATTTATGCAATTGAATTAACGGAAGACGGACTGCAATTAAAACCCGGTTCAAAACCGGTACAAATTGTAGGAACAGCATACGAAGGCTCATATGTCTTTAAAAGAGGAGAATATTATTATTACTTCGGCTCTACAGGTACATGTTGCGAAGGGGCAAACAGCACTTACAGGGTAGTATATGGCCGTTCTCAATCTTTATTGGGGCCTTATTTGAATAAAAAAGGGGAAGATTTAATGAATAACAAATATGAGGTATTAATAGGTCCTAATACTTCTTTTGTAGGAAATGGCCATGATTCGCAGATCGTAAAAGACGATGCAGGAAACGATTGGATGTTTTATCATGGCTGGATAAAAAGCACCGGTCAGGGAAGATATTTGATGTTAAGTCAGATTAATTGGGATAACCTGGGATGGCCTTATGTTTTGGGAAATAGTCCGCAAAATTTTTCTACATGTCGCCCGGTTATGAAAAACTCCAAATAAATTATCCTTAATCAAATCTTGGCGGTTTGTTATCTTATATGTTTGAAGTTGTTTGAAATGGTTTGAAATGGTTTGAAGTTGTTTGAAATAGTTCGATATGGTTCAACGAGTTCAAGAGGGTTCAAAAGGTTCAAAGTGTCGGATCAGGTAGAAAACAAAGAGGAGGGATCAAATATATTTTCATTTGCCTTCGACTCCGCTCAGGTACCGCTTAAAGCACGGCCGGTGGCAGTATGATTTCCCTGTGTCTGAGCGGATTCTAAGCCAAAATTCATTGTTCAGTGATCCTCATGACTTTCTCAGCCTAAGAATGACTTTATTTGAGATTTGGAATGTCTTTATTTTCTCTGTGCCCTTCGTGCTTCCGTGTTTTTATTTGCGATTTTGTGGCTTGGCGAGAAATACATCTCACGTTAAGATGCAATGGTGTAAAGGTTTATATAAAAGGTAACTAAGAAATTTGCAGTATCCGAATTGATTTAATAAAAAAGGCAATAAACCAGTCATTTATTGCCTTTTTATGATGAATAGAATACTTAATTTAAGAATAAATTGTCTTTTTTGCGGCCAGCAGGGTGTTTTTTAGGAGTGAAACTATGGTCATCGGGCCGACGCCACCCGGAACCGGTGTAATGAAGCTGCATTTTGGCGATACTTCATCGAACTTAACATCTCCCAGTAATT
Organism: Bacteroidota bacterium; assembly: GCA_030706565.1. Classification (NCBI taxonomy): domain Bacteria; kingdom Pseudomonadati; phylum Bacteroidota; species Bacteroidota bacterium. The sequence goes on from JAUZOH010000296.1 coordinate 3,677, forward strand.
TCCAGCCCGACTTGGTCTGATCGGATTTGACGCGGGTCGTACCAACATCAATCACAACGGCTCCATCTTTAATCATATCGGCTGTTACAAATTCGGATTTTCCAAGGGCTGCAATCAGAATATCGGCCTGACGGCAAACTTCCTTGAGGTTTTTAGTGCGGCTGTGGCAAAGAGTAACCGTGCAATCGCCAGGATAACCTTTTTGGGCCATCAGGATGCTCATGGGTTTGCCAACAATATTGCTACGGCCAATAACTACACAGTTTTTGCCTGATGTTTCTATTCTGTATCTTCTGAGTAATTCAAGGATGCCGGCGGGAGTGGCGGAAACAAATCCCGGAAGGCCAATAACCATACGGCCAACATTTACCGGGTGAAATCCGTCCACGTCTTTCCTGGGATTTACGCTTTCAATAACTTTTTGTTCGTCAATATGTTTGGGCAAAGGAAGTTGAACGATGAATCCGTCAATATCCTTGTCGGTATTCATTTCTTCTACTTTTTGGAGCAATTCCTCTTCAGTGACTGTGTCTTCGAACCTGACCAGGGTGGATTTAAAACCTACCTGTTCGCAAGCTTTAATCTTATGAGCCACGTAAGTTTCGCTGCCTCCGTCATGTCCTACTAAAATTGCTGCCAGATGGGGAGTTTTGGTGCCTTCAGCATGCATCCTCTTCACCTCTTCAGCAATTTCCCTTTTAATTTCATCTGCAATTCTTTTGCCGTCAATCAATGTCATGATTATAGACTGTTAGTTATTTATTTGTATTGTACCTAATTGTTATCTCCTTAAAATTCTTTATTTTATTAACTTATTAACTTATTAACTTATTAACCCATTAGCCCATTAACCCATTAGCACATTAACTAGTTTCTTACCTTCATATTCCCCATCATTCTCGACAGGTTTTTGCCGCTTGATACCATTTTCATCATCTTGCGGGTTTCGTCAAACTGTTTGGCCAGCCGGTTTACTTCCTGGATGCTTGTTCCGCTGCCGGTGGCAATTCTTTTGCGTCGGCTTCCGTTCAGCATATCGGGATTTTCTCTTTCTTCGGGTGTCATGGATGAGATAATGGCCTCAATTCCTTTAAAA
>JAUZOH010000297.1 GCA_030706565.1 Bacteroidota bacterium
GGCCATTTGCAGCTTGTCGATAATTTCCTGGATGTCTCCATCCATGATTGCTGCAAGATTGTACAGCGTGAGTGTAATCCTGTGGTCTGTAACCCTGCCCTGGGGATAATTGTATGTCCTGATTTTTGCCGAACGGTCTCCAGTAGAAACCATGGTTTTTCTTTTTGCTGAAATATTATCAAGGTATTTCTGATATTCCAGGTTGTATAAACGGGTACGGAGCTCTTCCATGGCTTTCTCCAGGTTTTTGATCTGAGATTTCTGATCCTGGCAGGTAACTACAATCCCTGAGGGGATATGGGTGAGCCGGATAGCCGAATAGGTAGTGTTCACACTTTGTCCGCCCGGCCCTGACGAACAGTAAGTATCTTTCCGGATGTCTTCCTGTTTGAGCTCTATATCAAATTCAGTTGCTTCGGGAAGTACAGCAACTGAAGCAGCCGAAGTGTGCAACCTGCCCTGTGTTTCGGTTTGCGGAACGCGCTGAACCCGGTGTACTCCTGATTCATATTTTAAGGTACCATAAACATTCTCGCCCGATACGGTGAAGACAATTTCTTTGTAACCGCCTACTGTTCCTTCTGAAAAATGGGTAACCTCAACCTTCCATCTTTTCAGTTCACAGTATTTTGAATACATGCGGAACAAGTCGCCTGCAAAAATGCTGGCTTCGTCTCCGCCTGTACCTGCGCGGATTTCCATGATGGCGTTCTTGTCATCTTCAGGATCGGAAGGGATCAACAGGAGTTGAAGATTCTCTTCCAGGGTTGGCATTTTGGTGATGAGACCTTCCAGCTCTTCTTTTGCCATTTGCCTCAGCTCATCATCCTTTTCCGTGTCAAGTATATTTTTATCAGCTTCAATATTGCTGGTGATGGTTTTGTATTCGTTATATGCTTTCACTACCCTTTCAAGCTCCTTGTATTCCTTATTGAGCTTAATGTAGCGCTTCATATCGGACATGACGGCCGGATCGTTGATTTGCTGACCCATTTCCTCGAACCGGAGTTTTAATCCTTCGAGTCTTTCGATTATCATGCTATTGTCCATAAACTTTTCTCCTTTTCTAAGTGCAAAAGTAATAAAAAAATGTTACCACTAAACGACTATGCAATAAATCGGTGCGGGCTTTCTTTGCCGTCTGCTTCAGCTGACGGATTTAGAATATTTATAATTGGGGTACTTTGGCCCAATTCTTTAAAGATTTTTGCTGTTCAGAATGATAAATGTTTTGGCTAAAACCGGAATATAAATCAACTTTTATCCGTTGGCTAAAGCCAACGGCAATGAAAAATGCACATGAAACATTCATCCCTTTCGGGATTTATTGTAAAAGTGATGGCTAAAAATTATTGGCGTTTATATTATTGCCGTCTGCTTCAGCTGACGGAAAAGGAATTCGGAATTCTATTGGCTTTAGCCCAAATTGAATATTCAAAATAATGCCGGGATATTTGGCTAAAGCCGGGAAATGATTTGAATCTGAGAGAAGGCAGTGTTTTGAAAGGCCTATATAAAAATAAAGGCACCTTGCAGGGTGCCTTTATCTATGATCTATGTTGGTGTTTTTTATAAAACTGATTTCTTGATTTCTTTGAGATTTTTCATGACATTATTTTCGCCGCGGCCGAAATAATCATGTAACCGTTTATATTCGGCATATAATTTTTCGTAAACCTTGACATTCTCGGGTATTGGCTTGTAGTATTTGTCTTTAACCTTTGCCATAACCTTTGCTGCGTCAACGATATCGTCATATCCGCCTTTTGCTTTGCCGGCAGCTACTGCTCCGAACATTGCAGAACCCAGAGCCGGTGCTTGCGGTGATCCGGAGATATGGATTTCCCTATTGGTGACATCAGAATAGATCTGCATCATCAGTTCATTTTTCTCAGCGATGCCGCCTGCTGCGTAAAGTTCGTGAATGGGAACTCCATTTTCGCTGAATGTGTCCACAATCATACGGGTACCGTATGCAGTGGCTTCAATCAGGGCACGGTAAATTTCTTCGGGTTTGGTGAGCAGGGTCATGCCAAGCATCATGCCGGTGAGGTCAACGTCCACCAGAACGGAACGGTTGCCGTTCCACCAGTCGAGTGCCAGAAGCCCGTTTTCGCCCGGTTTGAGTTTTGCGGCTTTATCGGTCAGCAGATGGTGTGCATCAATTCCAAGTTTTTTTGCTTCTTCGGCATATTCAACCGGGAAGAGGCTGCTTACAAACCAGTCGAAATGATCGCCCACGCAGGATTGTCCGGCTTCATAGCCCAGATACCCGGGGATAATGCCATCTTCAACAACACCGCACATTCCGGGAACGATTTTTTCTTTTTCACCCAAAACCATGTGGCAGGTGGACGTACCCATGATCATCAACAGTTTGCCGGGGCTGGTAATGCCGACAGCAGGTACAGCAACGTGTGCATCAACATTGGCAACGGCAACAGCAGTTCCTGGTTTTAAACCGATGTGGGATGCTGCTGCAGGAGTGATTTCACCAGCTTTTGCACCGATGGGATAAATTTTTGTGCTCAGTTTTTCTTCAACTAAATTTTCCATCCGCGGATCCAGGGCTTTGAAGAATTCCTTGGAGGGGTATCCTTTTTGCTTGTTCCACATGGCTTTATATCCAGCAGTGCAGCTGTTCCGTTTTTCTTCACCGGTGAGCTGCATGATGACCCAGTCGGTGGCTTCAATAAATCTGTCGGCTGCTGCATAAATTTCAGGAGCTTCGTTCAGAATCTGCCAAATTTTGGGCATTAACCATTCGGAAGAAATTTTCCCCCCGTAGCGTTGCAGGAAATCTTCACCTCTTTCGGCAGCAATCTGGTTGAGCCTGTTGGCTTCATCCTGTGCTGCATGGTGCTTCCAAAGCTTGACGTAGCTGTGGGGATTGGATTTGTATTTTTCATCAAAGCATAAGGGTGTTCCTTTTTTGTCAATGGGCAACATGGTGCAGGCAGTAAAATCTATGCCCATACCAATAACATCATCACTGCTTATGCCTGATTCTTTTAGAACTGCCGGGATAGTCTCGTGCAAAACTTCGAGATAATCGTAAGGATGTTGCAATGCCCAGTCCGGTTCAAGTTTTGTTTTCCCATCCGGCAGGTATTCATCCATAACAGCATGGGTATAATTTTTCGTGGCTGTGGCTACTTCGTTGCCGTTGGATACGTCAACTAAAACTGCACGCCCTGAAAGCGTTCCGTAATCGACTCCGATTACATATTTTTTTGCACTCATATTTAATTAGTTGATTAGATTTTTATTATTTGAATAATATTTGATCCTGGGAGAAAAACGTAAAATCCAGGCTGATTATTTTTTACTTTGACCGTAATAGGCTCCCGGCCCGTGTTTTCTGTGGTAATGTTTGTCGAGCAGGTATTGGTCAACGCCGGGTACCTGTTGCAAAGTCAATGTATGATGAGCCATTTTTGCAACATATTCAAGTACTACAGCATTGTGTACTGCATTGTCGGGATCGGTTCCCCAGGAAAAAGGGCCATGTCCGTTTACCAATACAGCTGGAATTTCCAGCGGATCCTTGTTCTGGAATGTTTCAATGATGACATTCCCGGTTTCTTTTTCATAAGCGCTTTCTATTTCCTCACGGGTGAGTTTACGGGTGCAGGGAATAGGCCCGTAAAAATAGTCGGCATGGGTAGTTCCCAGGGCAGGTATGGATTCCCCTGCCTGTGCCCAGGTAGTGGCCCATTCGGAATGGGTATGGACCACTCCTCCAATATTTTTAAATGCTTTGTACAGGGCTATATGAGTAGGCGTGTCGGATGAAGGATTTAGCTTTCCTTCAACGATATGGCCTTCCAGGTCAACAACCGTCATATCTTCAGGTTTCAGGTCGTCATAAGAAACCCCGCTGGGTTTGATGACTACCAGCCCTTTTCCCCTGTCTATGCCACTTACATTTCCCCAGGTAAAAATAACCAGGCCATGTTTTACAAGGTCGATGTTGGCTTTAAAAACTGATTTTTTTAAATCTTCGAGCATAATCTTGCTAAATAAAATTTCTCTAACTTCTGGTATTGAATATTTTGGTGGAAAACATAAGCCTGTCAATGCTTGATTGACAGGCTGTGAACAGTTTATTCAAAAGGATTTTCGTCTTTGTATAACATGCCTTTGGGCTGATTGAAGGAAACATCACAAACGCCCAGCATCTTAAGGGCTGCAAACAAAGCTTTCCCTTCATGCCTGAAGCCTATTCCTGCATGATGAGGAAATTGTTTAGCGATCAAGGCATGGCGGTAGAAACGTCCCATCTCTTTAACGGCAAATACACCGATACTTCCAAATGATTTTGGATTGATGTTCAGTACTTCACCTTCAGCAACATAAGCACGCAACTGGGTGTCGGCAGTCGACTGCAGTCTGAATAAAGTGATATCTCCGGGTTTGATCACCCCATCGAGAGTACCGCGGGTGATGTTGGGCTCAACTCCGGGTTCCAGCAAACGGTGCATGATACGCTGATAGGTCATGGCAGCATTATTTACCAGGCAGGAAGCTGTATTTCCGCAATGGAAACCCATAAAGAGGTCGTGAGGTTTGTAGTCTTTTACTTCGCCCTTGGCTGCTTCGTACATGTCGTAAGGTACGGTATTGTTGATGTCCAGTAAGGTTGCAGGAGAAAGGGTTGCACAGGTAAGGATGTATTCACTCAGGGCACCGTAAATGTCTGTTTCGCAAGCTATAGGAATGCCTTTGGCAGCAAAACGGGAATTGACATAGCAGGGGACAAATCCAAA
>JAUZOH010000298.1 GCA_030706565.1 Bacteroidota bacterium
CCCCGGCTTAATTATAGGCAGACTGCTTTAAGGGCTGCCGCCGATTTCAGGGCTGCTGCTGATCTTTTGCCGGTTCATTGGGATAGCACCCAGGTTGGACAGGCAACCCTTGGAAATAATGGACAACGTATCAATAAGATGTTTGCTCTGGGTTACCTGGGTAAAGATTTGCTATATGCTGCAAGTCCTATGATGAATGAAGAATCTACCGGCAACGCAACTTATGATGCGGATCTCTGTAAGCAGGCTGCTGCTGCTTTTGCGGAAGCTTTAAAAATGAACGACAGGACACAGATTTACAGAATGCAGTCGTGGAATACCTGGACGGATAATTTTTGGGTGTGGTCCCCCAGTAATACCGTTATGTCCGGGGGTACAGAGGTGATCATGAATTGTACCGTATTCGATAATGGACGGGTACGGTGGTCAACGGTAGGTGCAACTTGCCCCACCCAGTTTGGGGGAAATTCAAGTACGGTTGAAGTACCTACTGCCAATTATATTAAAAATTATGCCATGGCTAACGGCCTTCCTATAGATGATCCTGCTTCCGGTTATAAACCTAATGACCCATGGACGGGCAGGGAACCCAGATTTTATAAGGATATTATTATTGATGGGGACAAAATGGTGAACAGCAGTGCTGCAAAAGATGATCAGTATGCCCAGCTTTTTACCGGTGGGCGTCATCGTAGTACTACCAATGGCAGTGTGACCGGTTTCTTTTATAAAAGGTATTCTCCAATCGGTTGCAATCAATGGGATAATAAATGGGGGGCTTTTCAAGCCTATGTTCCATTCCTGAGGTTGGCAGATATATACCTCATGTATTCTGAGGCTGTTCTGCAGGGTTATGGCTCCGCTTCTTCCAGCGACCCGGATTATCCGCTTACTGCTGAAGGTGCCCTGAATATTATCAGAAACCGTGCCCAGTTGCCTAATATTTCCGCAAACTATACGGCAACCAAAGAGGCTTTTATGGGTGAGCTTATTCGTGAACGTGCCGTAGAATTTGCCTTTGAAGGACAACGTTTCCAGGATCTGCGCCGTTGGAACCTGAATACTGAATTGAAATACAAGGAAAAAACTGCTGTGGATTTTGACCGTGACCCAGTTACCAAGAAGCCTATAAATATCAAAGAAAGAGTGGTTATTACAAGAGTAGCTGTGAAAAAACATAATTGGCTGCCTTTCCAAACGAAAGATGTCTCTTTGTATAAGGGCTTTTCACAAAATCCTGGATGGTAAGCCTGTAGGTCAAAATATTTTTAATATATAAATCTTAAGAAATGGAAAAAAGATATTTCAATATATTGATCATTATTCTGTCTTTGTTTTTTACACTTCCTTTGACAAAAACATTTGGTCAGAGTGATCAGAAAGAAAGCTATGTAAAAATCGAATCCAGGGTGACTGATGAAACAGGCAATCCTATTGCCGGTGCAAAGGTTTACGGAGATGAAGGTGCGATTTTAGCAAATACGGACGCTTCAGGAAAATTTGATATTATGGTCCCGGCTAAGACTGATATTATGATTGAAGCTGATGGTTATGAATCAAGAGTGTTTAAACAGGGCAAGCTTGAGAGCATAAAAGCATTTCAACTTCCTGTGTCAAAATTTATGTATGGCAAAAAAGATGAGGTAAATCTTGGCTTCCATAAAGTGAAGAAAGGGGATATCGTAGGGGCTGTATATGTTCTTGATCCTAATGAAATTGCTGAGTATGATAATAATCAGTCTGTTACTTCTGCTCTTACCGGAAGGGTTCCGGGATTGTTGGGCTCTTCAAATATCCGTGGAATTGGTGGCCCAATGTTTGTAATTGACGGTTTACCCCGCACTTCATCCGATATTTCGATGGCTGAAGTGGATCAGATTACCGTATTAAAAGATGTTAATTCATCCATGTTATACGGAAGCAGGGCTGTGAATGGGGTTGTTTTGATCACTACCAAAAGAGGCAAACCTTATCAACAAAATATTAAGGTAAATGGTTACTATGGCGTTTCTTTGCCAATTGAACTGCCTAAATATTTGTCATCCAGCCAATACATGCAACTTTATAATGAAGCCCGTTTAAATGATGGGCTTACCGCTCCGTATGACCTGACAACAATAGAAAATTATGCTACAGGGAACAAATACCGTTATCCCAATGTGGATTATTATTCATCAGAGTATTTGAATTCATATAAACCCTTTTTTAAGGCAAGCACTGAATTGTCAGGGGGTAATGATGTCGCTACCTACTATTCGAATATAGGCTGGGCTAAATCTGGCAGCCTGATTGATTTTGGAGAAGGTAAAAATGGCGGCGAAAACATTTTTAATGTCAGAGGCAATGTCGATCTTAATGTTAATAAATATGTGAAAACTTCAATTGATGCTGCTGCATATTTCGACAATACAAAAAGTCAGACCGGGGATTTCTGGGGAAATGCTTCTTCCTACAGGCCTAATTTATTTGCACCCCTGATTCCAATAGATATGGTTGTGCCGGGTAATGCTTTGGTTGATGCCCGTAAAACTGATGTCAGTGGGATATATCTTCTTGGAGGTACCTCAAGTTATCCGACAAATGCAATAGCTGAAGGTTATGCAGGAGGCAAAAATGCCACGATCCGGAGAACGTTTTCTTTCAACAACCGGGTTGATATAAACCTGGGTGATTTGGTAAAAGGCTTAAGTTTCCATACGAATTTCGGTTTCGACTTATACACCCGTTTTAATCAAAGTATTGATAATTCTTATTCCGTATATGAACCAACTTGGAGCACAACAGCCGATTCTGTCGTCAGTTTAAAACAATATGGCACTGATATACGTACCGGTTCTCAAAATGTGGGAAGCGCCTATTTCGAAAGAAGATTCTGTTTCTCCGGTGCCTTTAATTATGACAGGACTTTTAATGATGTTCATCATCTTTATGGCGTTTTATCCGGTTTTGGAAACCGTTATAAAGTGCAGGGAGATGAACAGGGACAGAAAGATTTTAATTTAGGAATCGATCTGACTTATGGCTTTAATCAAAAGTACCTGGTTAATTTCAGCGGTACCTATTTGAATTCCGTAAAATTACCCAATAATAAAAAATTGGATTTCTCACCTTCTCTTGGTTTAGCCTGGGTTGTTAGTTCTGAAGACTTCATGTCTTCATTGACTTTTATTAATTATTTGAAATTAAAGGCAACGGGTGGCATTCTTTGCAGCGATAACGGGATTGACGGTTATTATTATTATGATAACAAGTATGGAGGATCCGGAAGCTACAACTGGGACGAAGGAACTTATTCCAATTCCGGAATTATTTCTAACAATGGTGGGAATATGGATCTTGGGTATGAAAAAAGAAAAGAAATAAACTTTGGGTTAGAAGGTTTATTTTTCAATAAATTACTGGGTATTGATGCTAATGTGTTCAAGAGTCAGTATTACAACCAGATTACAAGGCCTTCTACCATTTATCCTAGTTTCTATTCTAACTTTATACCTTATAAGAATTTTGACAATAACCAGTATGAAGGTGCAGAATTGGGAATAACGATTAATAAGCATTTTGGAGATGTAAAGGTTACTCTTGGTGCAAATGCTTTGTATGCCACTTCTAAAATAATTAAGAGGGATGAAGTTTATGCAAATGATTATCAATACAGAAAAGGAAAATCAGTGGATTCACAATTTGCCCTGGTAACTGAAGGTTTTTTTGCCGATGATGCAGATATAGCCAATCATGCCCTTCAGGCTTACGGAACGGTAAAACCCGGCGATATCAAATATGTGGATCAGAATAAAGATGGCATTGTAAATTCGGATGACCAGGTAAAGGTTGGGCGTTCTCAATCACCTTATTCATTCGGACTGAATTTTACTGTAAATTATAAAGGTTTTACTTTATTTGCATTGGGATACGGACAATTTGGAGCTACTGCATTCAGAAATAGCAATTATTATTGGATTGACGGAGATGATAAATACTCTGAAACCGTTTTGGGCCGTTGGACTCCTGATACTAAGGCTACTGCAACCTTTCCAAGATTGAGTTCTCTTTCAAACCCCAATAACTTTCAGAATTCTACATTCTGGATATACAGAACCGATTATTTTAATATCCAGAGGGTTCAGTTAAGTTATGAGCTCCCTTCGTCAGTTGCCAAGATGGTATTCATGAAACACCTGAGTTGTTATGTTGATGCTTCGAATCCATACAGGTTTGCAAAATACAGGGAAGTAGAAAATCTAAATGTTGGTAGTGAACCTCAATACAGATCTTTTTCTGTAGGTATTAAAACAACATTTTAATAACTAAATACAATTTTAATCATGAGATTATTTAAGATATTTTCTTTATTAATGATTTTATCATTTGCATTTAGTTCGTGCAATGAGCTAATGGATCCTTTGAATGATAATCATAGTACTTTCAACAGAGTTTATAATGATCCCGCTTTTGCTGAAGGTTTATTGATCACTGCCTACACCAAGATTCCTACAAACGGGCTTACCTATAATGATGTGGCTACTGATGATGCCGTTTCCAATGTTAAGACGAATTCTTACCTGAGAATGGCCAACGGCCAATGGTCAGCCCTTTCAAATCCTGTCAATCAATGGGATAATTGTAATTCGGCCATTTTATACCTGAATCAGTTCCTTTCCATCGTGGATACGGTGACCTGGAAATGGTCGAGTGCAGAAATCAATACCCTGATGAAACAGCGCTTTACCGGAGAGGCTTATGCTTTAAGGGGCTTGTTTAA
>JAUZOH010000299.1 GCA_030706565.1 Bacteroidota bacterium
AAAGATAAACGGCGGGCAAATTCATAAGAGGAAATATCCTCCTTATCCTTGCATACATGATATGCAATGTAAAAAGCCTTACTGATGGGAAACTTGCAATTATGAAAAATTGTACCTGTAATGGCCGATTCCTCAGACTTGCACCGGGTACAACGGCGGGAATATGGCGATTTCCCGGCACATGAATTTGTATTTCCGCATTTTCTGCAGACAAAACCATTTGACCATTTCAAATCTGCCAGAAATTCCAGGCATTTATCATCATTTGTAAATAACTCTTCCAGCTGCTCCGGACTTAAATCATCTTTAAAGATCACTTTTATTAATTTTTATTTTTTTACCTAGCAAAGATAAAAAAAATTAGTGATAATAAAAAGATTTAGGTGATACTATTGCGATTTATTGAAAGATATTTTTTATCTTTGTAGCATTATTTTAAGAAAAAGGACCATGAAAGAACTACATGAATTGCAGACAGGTTGCACAAGTAAAAAGGATTTTTTTAAATCTTCAAGGTTTTTGAAACCGTTTTTAGGAATAGTAATTGGCGGAATAGCCGGATATCTGTATTACAGGTTTGTCGGTTGTTCAACAGGTTCCTGCATTGTTACCGGATCACCCTTAGGCAGTATAATATTTGGAAGCCTTTTCGGACTGTTTCTGGTTTCCAGCCCATGCAGTGGCGGAAGTTGCAGAAGATAAATCTTATTTGGCTTTTTATTCATCAACTAACAACAATTATTTATGTCTTTGGCAGAAATCAATAAAAGGTATACGGCACTGGCAACAACCGAATGTTGCCTTTCGTGCGGCAGTGCAATCAGCTATGCAGAGCCCCAGCCGGGGGAAATCTGTGTCGACCTGGGCAGCGGGAAAGGTTCTGACGTCCTGAGGATGGCAGAAAAAACAGGTGACAAAGGTTTTGTTTATGGAATAGACATTTCGGAGGGGATGCTGAAAAAAGCCAGGCAAAATGCTGAAAAATTCGGAGTAAAGAATGTGAACTTCATCAGCTGCGACCTTGAAAAAATAGAATTACCCGATGTGGCTGCCGACCTGGTTATTTCAAATTGCACGATCAACCACGCGGGAAATAAACAGGCTGTCTGGAACGAGATATTCCGTATCCTGAAAAAAGGCGGACGCTTTGTCGTCAGCGATATTTATGCCACCAGCCCCATCCCTGAAGAGTATAGTCAGGATCCTGTTGCCGTTGCAGAATGCTGGGCCGGGGCCATTACAAAAGAGGAGTATATCGATATCCTGGTGAAAGCAGGCTTTTCATCCCTCAAAATAATTGAAGAATCAGCACCTTATGCCAAAGGCAAAGCAGAAGTTGCAAGTTTCACCATTTCCGGGAAAAAGCCTTCAGCTTGCTCTTGCTGCCATTAATAAATTTAAATTTTAAATTCATCAAGATGAAAAAGATAATTTTCACAATTGCAATTGCATTATCCCTGCTATTAACCAATTGCGGTGCAAATAGTTCAGCCAATGATAATAAGGTAAAGGATAATCATGAAAATGTTATTCACCTGACCGACAACACATTCAAACAAAAAGTATTCAATTATACGGCCAGTAAAGAATGGAAATATGAAGGGGACAAACCTTGTATCATTGATTTTTATGCCGACTGGTGCGGGCCATGCCGCCGTATGTCCCCTATACTGGAAGAAATAGCAAATGAATATGCCGGCAAAATTGTTGTCTATAAAATAGATACTGAAGCAGAACAGTTACTTGCCCAAAACATGGGAATAACAAGCCTTCCGACCATAGTATTCTGCCCGGTCAAAGGCCAGCCACAGGCTTCGATAGGCCTGATTCCAAAAGAAGAAGTGATTAAAATGATTAATAATGTTTTGTTAACTAAATAACTAAAATCATGAACAGTTTAATTAAAAAGGAAGAAAAGAAAGCAAAGCAGAAAGTTGCACAATGCTGTGCAAAGACTTCAAAAACCATTGTGGGTTGTCACGATTAAAAGGAAATCTCGCTAAATCATTTTATTTTAATAATTTATGAGATATTCAAAATACAACATATTTTCGGGAATTAAAGACTCAGACAACTTTTTCATTGTTAATATCCTGAGCGGGAATGCTGATATTTTAAGTGCCTCAGAAGCAAAAATGGTTGAGGAACTAATAAACGGCAGGCCGGTTCAGGAAGATTTTTATACCCAGCTGATCAACAAAGGATATGTAGTTGACGAAAAGACAGAAAATATTGAGTATAAAAATGAATATCTCAATTTTATTGATTCACGTGACAAAGATGAAGTACAGCTGTTCTTTGTCCCCAATTACAGTTGCAATTTTGCATGTTCCTACTGTTACCAGGAAGGATATACAAATCCTCACTCAGAAGTACCGGCAAAATTGACAGATATGTTTTTTCAGTATGTCAGGACCAGATTTGCCGGCAGGAACAGATATATAACCCTTTTTGGGGGTGAACCTTTGTTGAATAGTCCCAGGCAAAAGGAACTTGTCTCTTATTTCCTGGAGAATGCAACCCGCGCAGAACTGGATGTATGCATTGTAACCAACGGTTATTACCTGGGAGAATACCTGGATTTACTAAAGAAAAGCCGGATCCGTGAGATACAGGTTACCCTCGACGGGACAAAAGCAATACATGATTCCCGCCGTTTCCTGAAAGGAGGAGGTTCTACCTTCGACAAAATCGTAAAAGGAATTGACCTTTGCCTGCAAAACAAAATTTCGGTCAACCTCAGAATGGTTGCCGACAAACAAAATATCGACAACCTGCCCGAACTGGCCACCTTTGCCATTGATAAAGGCTGGACAAACAGTCCTTTCTTTAAAACCCAGATTGGCCGCAATTATGAACTGCACCATTGCCAGTCCCATCCCGAACAACTGTTTGACAGAATCTCATTGTACGAAAAAATCTATGAACTGACCAAAGAGCATCCGCATATCCTGAAATTTTACAAACCGGCCTATTCCATTTCGAAATTCTTATCCGAAAACGGGAATTTGCCCAATCCCTTATTTGATGCCTGTCCGGCCTGCAAAACAGAATGGGCCTTCGACTACACCGGCCATATTTACCCCTGTACAGCCACCGTTGGCAAGACAGACGAATCGTTGGGAACATTTTATCCTAGAGAATTTCATGATCTAAAAAAAATCAAAGAATGGGAAAACAGGGATGTCACTTCCATTCCGGAATGCCAAAATTGTGATTTACAACTGGCCTGCGGTGGAGGATGTGGTGCTGTGGCAAAAAATAGGTCAGGAAATATCTGCTCACCCGATTGCCGCCCGGTGAAAAAATTGCTAGAACTGGGTTTCTCAAATTATTTCTAAAAAAATTAGTGATATTTATACGATTTATTAGTGATACTATTACGATTTACATTTTTTCTGTTTACCTTTGTAACCTAATTGATAAACTGAACATTAAAAGTAAATCAGACGATGGAAACAATTGATCATGTAGTACACCTCTCTACCCAGGAATTTAAAGACAAAGTCTTTAATTATGAGGTCAATAAAGAATGGAAATATCAGGGCACATTGCCTGCCATAATTGATTTTTATGCCGACTGGTGCGGACCTTGCCGCTCCATAGCACCCATCATGGAAGAATTAGCTCGTGATTATGCCGGAAAAATTATCGTTTACAAAGTCAATACGGAAAATGAACAGGAACTGGCTTCAACTTTTGGAATATCCAGCATCCCGACCCTGGTTTTCATCCCTATGGAAGGACAACCGCAATCGGCTGTGGGCGCCTTGCCTAAACAAACTTTAAATCAGGCTATTAAAGATGTATTATTAAAAAATAATTAGTACATTTACATTAGAACCTAAATATTTACAGCTATGAAAGAAATTTCATCGCTTGAATTTGAAAAAGAAGTGATAAAAGGGGAAAAGGTAATTCTCGATTTTTATTCAACCGAATGCCCTCCCTGTGAAGCTTTGGCCCCGAAATTCGAAAATTTATCCGGACTTTACGGAAAAGAAGTAAAATTCCTGAAAATATTCCGGCAGGGAAACAGAGAACTGGCTGAAAAATTAAATATAAGGTCTTCCCCTACCCTTCTTTTTTTCGACCATGGGATTGAAGTAGCCCCCAGACTTAACGGGGGGATCAAACGAAGCGAGATTATCCGCAACTTGGATAGCATGCTGCCTGAGGATAAAGTTCAGGAAATCAAATCCGGGATACACCCAATAACTTCAGATTATGATGTGCTTATTCTGGGGGGCGGCCCCGGTGGTTTAACAGCAGGACTTTACCTTTGCCAGGCCAAAATCAATACGGTATTGGTTGATGTTGGCCTTCCCGGCGGCCATGTGTCTACGACCCATGAAGTATCCAATTATCCCGGGTTTATCGAACCACAGGCCGGGTACATGCTTTCGCACAACATGAGCGAACAAACCAAGCTCTGCGGTACGGTTTACAAAGTAGCCGTTGATGTCTCCCAAGTTGACCTGGGAAAAAAGGAAGTGATCATCGACGAATACGAAACCCTCAGGGCTAAAAAAATAATCATTGCTACCGGTACAAGCCCTAATTTATTAGGGATACCCGGCGAAACCGAACTTAAAGGGAAAGGCATCTCCTACTGTGCAACCTGCGATGCCAAGTATTATGCCGATAAAGAAGTGGTAGTAATCGGAGGAGGCAATTCGGCTGTGGAAGAATCTGAATTTATCAGTCATTTTGCCCGTAAAATAACGATTATCCATCAGTTTGATAAG
>JAUZOH010000300.1 GCA_030706565.1 Bacteroidota bacterium
GCCAATCCTTCGTACATATAGGGAACATCGTTGGAATAAGTACGTTTACTCCTGTCGCCCATCAGCAAGCCGCTTACAGTATGCAAGCCGAAAGAACGGTCATAATTTAAGGTTAACTGCCCATAATTCCTCCTTTGTGGTGAAGGAGTTGCCGTATTAATACTATTATTCATCGTATTATCGTCAATACGCCTTGGAGAAGAGTATGCTCCCTGATAATGCCCACCATCCATAAAAACATCAACACCATCAGTAGGATAAAAGGTAGCATAACCGCCATATTCCCTGTAACCTTCAGACTCATGGGGAACAGTTCTGTCTATAGTATTACCCTGTTGGTTATCATAAGAAAATTGTCCCTCTATTTTTAATCCCTGGGTAATAAAATCAAGTTTGTGGCCCATAGTAAATGTTCCATCCATGAATGCCTTATATTCATTAATAAAACCCGAATAGGCCAATTCACCTAAAATATTATACCTGTAAATCTGCGAACCGAACAGCAAACCATTGGGATGTTTTGCTTCATAAGCCGCATTCGCCGTATTATCGTTATTTTCAAGAATAATAGGGTAAATGGATGGTTGGGTATTACATATCTGAACTATCCTGGTTGCCGTAGTTCCCGGGGCAACTCTTTGTTGAATACGTCCCCCCAAATCCAGTTTTACATAAAAGTTCTTGGTAATATCAATGTCGATATTTGACCGGAAGTTGTAACGTTTGAATGTCGCATTGGTATTATAGGTACTGAGATCAGTATGATTATAATTTCCGTTTTGATTCATATAACCGGCTAAAACAAAATACCGGGTTGATCTGGAACCTCCGGAAATTCTTAAACTGTAATCTTCCTGTAAACTGGGTTTAAAAGCATAATCGAACAAATTAAGGTTGTAGCCTAACCCATCAGAGTTATCCCCTTTTGCCTTGCGATAGTTTTCTATCTGGTCGGAAGTAAATAATTTCACGGTAGTATTAGGGTCATCATTTAACCTGGCCTCATTGTACAACATGGCATAATCAGCAGAACCCAGGTAGGTAGGGAACATAACGGCGGAAGAAAGTCCTGAGGCTGCTTTAAATATAACACTGGGCTTATCCTGAGTCTGACCGTGGCGGGTGGTTACCAGAATAACCCCGTTGGCACCTCTTACACCATACACTGCAGTGGAAGAAGCATCCTTAAGCACGGTAATTGTTTCAACTTCATCGGGATTAAGATATTGAAAATCACGCTCCACACCATCCACAATCACGATAGGACTTTGACTACTACTATTATATGTAGACATACCCCTGACATATATTGAACTGGCATCAACTCCCGGTTCACCACCACTATATTGGGTTACAATCAAACCTGGTATACGCCCGGCCAACGAATTGGAGAGGTTTATGGTAGGACTCTGTTTCAGGTCTTTTGTAGTGACAGTGCTTAATGCACCTACCACAGTCACCTTTTTCTGTTGTCCATAACCGACAACAACGACTTCGTCAAGTTTTTTCATATCGGAGGACAGCTCCAAATCAATAACCGTCCTTCCCTTCACCGAGACCTTCTGGGTGATAAATCCCATGTACGAAAACACCAAAACCGCATTACTGTTTGGGACCTCAATACTATAGCGCCCATCAGCATCCGTGGTAACTCCAATACTGGTACCTTCAATCATCACATAAACTCCGGCTAAAGGATTTTCAGTGCCTACTTCTTTAATGGTTCCTGAAACTTTTTGCTTCTGAGCAATCTTTTCAGGGGTAATAACCACCATGTTATTGTCAAGCATTTTATAAGTAAGCCCTTTATTCTCGAGAATTTTATTTAATATCTCATCTAGATCTTTCTTCTTTGCATTGATACTTATATCATTATTTAATCCTGATAATTGATCATTATAAAAGAATCTATATTTACTTTGGTTTTCTATCTTATATAAAACACTTCGTAGACTTGTATTCTTTACATTAATCGTCAGACTTTGAGATAAAACAGATGCTGAAGTTTGAATAATTGCCAAGAATGACAATATCACAGACAATTTCATAATTAACAGAATTTTATGACACCTCTTTTTTTGAGGAAAAAAAATCCTCCTACAAAATATTTTCATAAATTTGAAAGGTTTTAATTAAACAATCAATTAAGATTGATATTCTTTAACAAAGAATATCGTTTTTGTAATTTAAAGGAAGTTGGGACCACTGCCATGGTTCCAACTTTTTTTTTGGTGGCTAAGTAGGTTTCCTTATCATAAGCAATTGATTTTATTAAGTTTTGACATCATAGATATTTTTTAATTATTGTGAAATAGCTTTTCATATTTGAGTTTTGCCACAGGATCAATGGTCAGGTCAACCTTTCCTTTCCCAATTTGATATTGAAGGGGTGCTGTCAGCTGAACAACCTGCATAACCTGTTCAAGTGTTTCGTTCTTAAATGTACCGGTAAACTTATAATGTTTTAATTCTTCCGAATGAAAATGTATGGTTACATTATATCTTCTTTCAATCAGAATAGCCAGATCCCCTATTTCCTCTCCCTTAAAAATCCAACGGTCATCCTTCCAGGATGTGGATAAATCCGTATTCACCGCAGTTTGAACAACAGGGGTTAAAAATTTACAGTCCTGACATCTCTTTAATTTAATATTATTAAGCTTATCAGCGGTTAAATTTGCCGGATTGGTATATAGCGATGAGTCAATAATTGCTTTACCTGTAGAAAAAGTGACTTTTTGTTTAGGCAACATGGTAATGGAAAAAGAACGATTTTGCTGATCTTCTCCTTCTATTTTTACAATCCCTTTGACCAATGTGGTTTCAACGGTATTTTCTTCGGGATAAGCTTTTACATTAAATTCAGTACCTACCGCTTTAATGTTAAGATTTTTTGCCTTTACGGTAAAAGGCTTTTTTGCATTTGAAACAACCTTAAAAAAAGCTTCCCCTATTAAGGTCACCTGCCTGTTTCTTTCCCCATAAGTCTGTGGATCATAACTTAAATTACTTTTAGCATTGATCCAAACCTGGGTACCATCAGGTAAAACAGTCATTGCTTTTGCTCCCTCTGACACATAAAACGAAACCAGTTTATGTCGATTCAAAGGCTTGTCAATAAATAAAAGATATGTTAAAAGCGAACCAAGACTGAAAATTATCAAAACGGATGCTGCAATTTTCAGAAACTTATTTATACGGAAACGGGAGGTATAGCCCTGGGAATAATGGTTCATTAAATCAATTTTATGATTCAAATCCCGCAGTTTCTGATTTATCTGATTAGGATCGTTATCGGCAATCTGGGCAGTAGCCATCCACATGGTCCTTATCTTAATAAATTCCGATTTATTCTCTGCCGACTGATTAATCCAATCACGCAATAAGCCAATCTCTTCCTGACTGGCATTCCCAGACAAAAAACTGATTATTAAATCATTAAAACTCTCCGTATTTTTATGTTCACTGTTCATCATGATATCTTTCAAAAATTAAGACACAAAAAATCGAATTTGGTCTACAAAAAATTAATATATTTTTTAAACTAAGATGGAATATGCTGTTCTAACTTATTTTCAGAAGTACTTTTTGACACTTTCAAGCAATTTATCAATTGCCCTTGACATTTGCGTTTTAACGGTGCTGGTGGAAAGATCCAAACGTTCAGCCACTTCTGAATAAGAAAGATGTTCATACCTGCACATTTGAAAAATCTGCCGGCACTTTTCAGGAAGATTTTCGATGGCCGTATTAAGTTCTTCCTCTGCCTGTTCAGTATATAATGTGTCGAAAACTGAATCAGAAATGTCTGTCAGCAATAAATCAGACTGCATCGTCAGGTTATTCAGTGGAATTATTTTATTTGATAAAGAGTTGCTGTTGCGTATATAATTCAGGCAACGATTATGTACGCTACGATATAAATAAGCTTTTAATGAAGAATTGATGAGTATTTTATCACTACTCTCCCAAAAACTAATAAATACTTCCTGTACAAGATCTTCTGCGACCTCATATTCTCTCACATAGTCATTAGCAAAAATGCATAAACCAGGAAAATATTTTTTAAAAACAAGGTTAAAAATTTCCCTATCTCCCTTATTTATTTTCCCCAGAATCCCTTTTTCATGCTGAGTCATAATAGGATTTTTATAGTAGGCATTGATATTTCGGTAATTTAAACCGTTATTTCATGACTACAAATATAATTTTTTACAAAATCTTATTATACATAAAATTTCATCCAAACAAAATGCATTATATAAAATATTTCTGAATGAAAAATATATATACAGATCAAAGCTGGTTTCTTAAATGGAAAAAATACTTGGAGATGTGAGCAAATTTGTAATAAATTTGTAAAACCAAGCCTTCGGCTATGTCCAATAATTCCACGAATTTGGTTATCAAAATAAACCTGAAAGAAAGTCCTGAATTTTTTTTTATTTAAAATAGATGAAACAAACCAACCTGGATAACCTGAATAAATGCTGGTATGATGTTCCCTGGTAAAGTTTTTGGTACTGGGATGCGCAAGGCAGTACCTGGGCTTTATGGTGCCTGTTAAGGAAGATGAAACAGAACTTTATATAATTGATTAATAACTTTAAAATTAAGATAACTTAAGTTTCGCAACTAAATATTTTTCTGAACGGAATAAAATTTAAAGTCAGTGATTTATTGTCCTTCAACC
>JAUZOH010000301.1 GCA_030706565.1 Bacteroidota bacterium
GAGGTTTTAATGGCTTCAGCACGGTCGACAATAACCAGAACTTTCTTCTTGTTTTCGTCACCCACACCGGCCTGCATATCGCGGATAATATCCTCAGGCTTCTCATCGCGCGGGTTGTCGGAAGTAAGGATCACCTTGTCGCTCATCTCCGTAACAATAGCGGCCATTTCAGGGCGTTTTGTCTTGTCCCTGTGTCCACCCGCACCCACTACGGTAATGATCTGTTCACTGCCTTTTCTGACATGATGGATGGTTTTAAGGACATTCTCCAATGCATCGGGTGTATGTGCATAATCAACAATAACCGTTATTCCGTCAGCAGAACGGATGCATTCAAAACGACCGCTTACAGGATACAGTGAACTCAAAATTCTGAGCACATCTTCTGATGGTTTGCCAAGCAAAACAGCAGCTGCATACACGGCCAACAGATTATAAGCATTAAATTCACCCACAAAATGAGTCCAGACTTCTTTCCCGTCAATTCTGAGCAGCATTCCGTCAAACTGATCTTCGAGTATCCTACAGCGGAAATCGGAGAGGTTTTTCAGAGAGTAGGTTTTGGCTTTTGCTTTTGTATTCTGCAGCATCACACTGCCATTCTTGTCGTCGATATTAGTCAGGGCAAAAGCCGAATCAGGAAGTTCATCGAAAAATTTCTTTTTAGCTTTCAGATATTCACTGAAAGTTTTGTGATAATCGAGATGATCATGAGTGATATTGGAGAAAATCCCGCCTGCAAAATGAAGCCCGGCAATACGCTGTTGAACTATCGAATGAGAACTTACTTCCATGAAACAATATTCGCAACCTGCAGTAACCATTTGTTGCAGGAGAAAATTAATTTCCACCGCATCAGGAGTAGTATGATCAGAAGGATATTCCTTATCATCAATATAATTGACCACCGTTGAAAGTAAACCGGCCTTATGCCCAAATGCACGGAACATATTGTAAAGCAGGGTAACCGTTGTTGTTTTTCCATTGGTTCCGGTTATTCCAACCAATTTTAATTTCTGAGAAGGATGATCAAAAAAATTCGAAGCCAGGCAACCCAAGGCTATCTCTGAATTTTTCACCTTCACAAAAGTTACCCCTTCAAAACCTTTTTCCGGTATTTCCTCACAAACCACAATTTTGGCTCCCCGCTCAACAGCTGTCGGAATAAAGCGATGGCCATCGGTTTCTGTACCCCTGACCGCCACAAACAGGTCTCCATTCTCTATTTTGCGCGAATCAAAATTTACAGCATGTACGGATTCTGATTCATTGCCTGCTATTTCAAGAACATCAATACCTGTAAGTATGTCTATTAACTTTTTCAAAATTATTTGTATAATTTTTATAACTAACTCATTTGCAACACAATTCTTTGCCTTAACTTAACCTTTGTTCCTGCAGGAACAGATTGGGACTTTACCTTGCCAAAACCATTCAATGTAACGCAAAGACCTGAATTTTCAAGTAAAAACAATGCATCTTTGGCCCCCATGCCTACCACATTAGGTACAATCTTTTTATCCACAAAACGGTTTTCCAGTACCTCCTTGTCTTTTTGAGCATTGACCACCACCCAATTACTTTTAATCCTGTCCTCGTCGGAGGTAGGAACGCCAAGCTTTTCAAGCACAAGCTCCAGATCCTTGAAATAGCCATTCTTTGAAAATGGGATCTGGCTGTATTCAACATTATTATCCTCATTGATAGGTTGATGCATGCTCAGATTGATTGCATAAACCTTATCGGCGATTTCTTTAAACACCGGACCTGCTACCAGGTTTCCATAATATACCTTATTTGAAGGTGCATTTATGACCACAATGCAGGAATATTTCGGATTATCCGCCGGGAAATAGCCGACAAAAGAAGCCTGATAACTGACTTCCGAATTGTCAGATTTATAACCGTATTTTTTATTTGCAATCTGTGCTGTACCGGTCTTTCCTGCAATCTTATAGGTTGTTGTACTTAAATTTTTTGCAGTTCCATATTTTACAACTCCTTCCAGCAGTACCCTGACCTTATCCAGAGTTGAACGTGAACAGACTGAAGTATTCAAGACCTGTGTCTCGAAATTTTCTATGTTATTCCCATGATAAGCTAAGGATCTGACAAATTTTGGTTTGACCATCACCCCGTTATTGGCAATGGCATTGTAAAAAGACAGTATTTGTAAAGGAGTAAGCCTGACCTCATAGCCTATGGACATCATAGGTAAAGAAATACCGGACCAAAAGCGACTTCCGGGATATTTAATATCCGGTGCACCTTCTCCATGAATGTCAATACCTAATTTTTTATTTAATCCCATGCTGTACAACCTGTCGACAAATTTCCTTTCACGTCCCCGGTAACAACGGGTGATTACCTTTGAAATTCCGACATTTGAAGATACTTCAAAGGCTTTCTCTACTGAAATTTTACCCAAGCCATGCCCTTCGTGGTCATGAACTTCCTGTTTATAATAAAAGGTGGTTCCATCGCCAGTATCCACCGTATCATTGATATCGACATAACCATCTTCCAAAGCGGCGATCATGGACATAAGCTTAAAAGTAGAACCCGGTTCAGTACTTTCGGCTACACCATAATTGTATATTTCGCGGTAATCGCCATCTCCAACCCTTTGCAGATTGGCTATTGCCTTAATTTCGCCGGTTTGCACCTCCATCACAATGGCAGTCCCATGATGGGCATTGTGGAGTTTTAACTGATTAAGCAAAGCATTCTCAGCCACATCCTGAATTTCAATATCCAGAGAAGTGATCACATCCTTGCCATCCTGCGGTTCAACTTCATTTCCATCATTTAAAGGCATCCAGACATTACCGGAAAGGCGCTGCATCATTCTGACGCCTTTTACCCCACGCAAATAACTGTCATAAGCACCTTCAATGCCTACCACATTTCCCGTTTCACTTTTACTCAAATAACCAATTGTCCGGGTAGCCAGATCAACCTGAGGCTGGAATCTCCTGTTATTCTGCAAGAAAATCAAACCACCCTTATTCTGGCCTAGACGAAAAAGCGGAAAAGTCTTTAATATTTTTAATTCCGAATAACTTACCTGCCTTTGAATCAGGAAAAATCTTTTTCCTTCCCTTCTGGCAGTGGTGATTTCCCTTTTATATTCATCTTCACTTTTATCCTTGAATAATTTAGACAAACAAAGGGAAAGAGAATCTATTTTCGCCCTGAACATCTTTGCAGTCAATCCCTCGGCATTTAAATCCATCCGGATTTCATACTCAGGTACAGAACTGGCCAGCAATCTTCCTTTACAATCATAGATATCGCCCCTGTTGGGTTCAATGGTAATATCTTTCAGGGTCATCTTCTTGGCCTTATCGGTCCACTCCTTATGCTCAACAACCTGCAGGTACACGATTTTCACTACCACGACTATCGCTAAAAGCAGCATACAAACGTACACTACTCCAACCCTCAATAATATGTCCTTTTTAATAGTCATTTACTTCACCACAATTTTTTTCGGTGGTTCCACACATTCCTTTAAATCTATGTGATGATCCTTTAACAACTTATATACCTCACTTTGGCGGCTATGATACATTAATTCAGATGCTGTAGTCATTGATTCAGCACGCAATTCCTTTAGCATATTTTGTTGCTTTGCTGTTTCGCGAACTATCTTTTCTGATTTATAACGGTTAGCAATATATAAAATAGCCAAAACAGTGATAAACAGGATATAAGGTAGCTGCTTGACTACAATTTTTCTTGTCAGCACATTACCGCCCAGAATATCTTTAATAGAACCGATTTTAAAATCTTCAGAATCAGTGTCCTTAATGTAATCCGTATTATTATCTTCTTTTTTCATAACACTCGATTCAAAATTCAATACTATTTAATAGAATTAAAGCCTTCTCCCTATTCTTAATTTTGCGCTCCTTGCCTTACTATTTATCTGTATTTCAGACAATTCTGGCAAAATAACTTTTTTATTTACGGGGGCGAAAGGTACTACATAATTTCCATAAATGTCTTTTTCAACTTCACCCTCAAAAATTCCTTTTTTAATAAAATTTTTAACTATTCGGTCTTCTAAAGAATGGTAAGTAATAACCACCAGCCTACCGTCCTTTTTCATCACATCAATAGTTTGCATCAACATCTCCTTCAAGCTATCAAGTTCGCCATTCACCTCAATCCGCAAAGCCTGGAACACCTTAGCCAGAAACTTAAACTCAAAGTCCCTGGGCGTACAGGCCGCAATTGCGGTTTTAAAATCATTGACAGTATTAATTTTCTTTTCATTACGGGCCTTAACAATCAACTCGCACAACTTTGCAGAGTTAGACAGTTCACCATAACTATAGAAAATATTTTTCAGTTCCTCTTTAGGATAAGTATTGACCACTACAGCCGCCGTAAGCTCTGCATTCTGGTTCATTCTCATGTCAAGAGGCCCGTCATGCTGAAAGGAAAAACCTCTTTCAGCCACATCCAGATGATGAGACGAAAGACCCAGGTCAGCCAATATGCCATCTACATGATCTACATGATAATACTTCAGAAAATTCTTCATATACCTGAAATTCTGACCTATAAAAGTAAAACGCTCATCAGGCAGAATATTTGCCTGAGCATCCGCATCCTGATCGAAAGCAAAAAGTTTTCCTGTCGTAAGACGGTTTAGGATTTCACGCGAATGCCCTCCTCCTCC
>JAUZOH010000302.1 GCA_030706565.1 Bacteroidota bacterium
AATTATAGGCCTCCCTATGAAACCAAAGATTCCTCTTACGGAAAAGAAATATGCACTGGTCTTTACGTTTCTGACTTTTCTTTTTTTAATGTGGGGCCTTGCCTTAACTATGGGAGACGTTTTAAACAAACAATTTCAGGATGTTTTGCACATTTCCAAGTCCCGTTCCGGCTTAATTCAATTATCCACCTTTGGTGCTTATGCTGTCATGAGCATACCTGCTGGTCTCTTTATAAAGAAGTATGGTTACAAAAGAGGAGTTATTTTAGGCCTGATATTATATGCAACCGGAGCCTACCTTTTTATTCCTGCCGCAGACGCACAATCCTTTGAGATGTTCAGGTTCGCTTTGTTTATACTTGCATGTGGAATGGCCACTCTCGAAACTGTTGCTCACCCATTCATCGCATTGCTAGGAAATCAGGAGACCAGCGATCAGAGACTTAATTTTGCTCAATCATTTAACGGATTAGGAGGAATTATAGGCCCGGTACTTGGTGGTTATTTCATTTTAAATAAAGACCACGACTATTCTCGTAGTTTATTATCTGTTAAGTACCTATACTTGTATATAGGTTTATTTATGACTCTTCTTACAGTTGCCTTTTCTTTTATTAAAATTCCTTCCCTTAATTCTCCACCCCAAAAGTTACCAAAGAATTCAACCCATAAAACAAATTTTTGGAAGGACACGGTTACACTCTTTAGCAAAAAGCATTTTGCATTTGCTGTAGTGGCCCAGTTTTTTAATGTTGCTGCACAAGGCGGTACATGGGCTTACTTTATCAACTACGGGCACGAAGTAGTGCATTTGAGCGCCGAGAAAGCAAGCTATTTTTTTGGCTTTAGCATCTTTATTCTTATGATAGGCCGTTTTGCCGGAACGTTTGCAATGCGTTACTTTGCACCATCCAAGTTGCTAACTATTTTCGCCGTAAGCAATATTCTAATGTGCTTACTGGTAGCACAGGGACTGGGATGGATATCATTCGTGGCGTTAATTATGATTAACTTTTTCTTTAGTATTATGTTTCCCACAATTTTTAGTCTGGGACTGAAAGATTTGGGACCATATACTCCCCAAGCTTCACCTTTTATAGTAATGGGGCTTGTAGGCGGGGCGCTTTTTCCACCCCTCATGGGTCTGGTAGCAAATCACAACATTGCAGATGCATATTATTTCCCAATTATCTGTTATCTAATTATTGCAATGTTTGGGTTACTATACCCCAAATTAAGAGGGCTTTATAATAGCTCCCAAACTATAAATACATAAAATTATTATTTTTATATAAACGATTACAAAGTGAAGAAAAAACTCTCTATTGTTGATATTGCAAGAGAATTAAATATCTCTAAAAGTTCGGTCTCTTTTATCTTAAATGGTAAAGCCCAAGAAAAACGAATTAGTGAGGAACTTGTCGAACGCGTTACAAAATATGTGGAGGAAGTAGGATATAAGCCAAATTCATTTGCCAAAAGCTTACGTACCGGCAAATCTAATACCATTGGGCTGATGGTTGAAGATATTTCGAACCCGTTTTTTGCCAAAATTGCCCGATTAATAGAAGATAGATCTTATCAGAACGGTTATAAAATGATCTATTGCAGTACCGATAACAATACGCAAAAAACATTGGACCTGATCACCATGTTCAGAGACATGCATGTTGACGGATATATTATTGCCCCACCTGAAGGAATTGAAAATGAAATTAATTCTTTATTAAAAGAAGGCCTTCCGGTTATTTTCTTCGACCGCTACCTCTCTTCTGTAGATACTGACCATGTCATTATAGATAACCGGCAAAGCATCTACGACGCCACCACTCACCTTATTGAACAAGGGTATAAAAATATAGGATTGTTAACCTTTTCTTCTGTACAGGTTCAATTGCAACAACGAATGCAAGGGTATAAAGATGCTTTACGTGATCATAACTTAAAACCCACCATAAAAGAAATTGTTTTTAACCAAAATGAAAGTATAATGTATGAACCAATTCTTTCATTTTTTAAAAAACAAAAGAATCTGGATGCCATGCTTTTCTCTACCAACCACCTCGGTGTACTGGGATTGAGAGCTATAAATGAATTAAATTTAAAAGTTCCTGCAGATATAGCGGTCATATCCTTCGATGATTATGAAGTTTTTCAGCTGTACACCCCCTCGATAACAGCTGTTGCCCAGCCCATTGAGGCTATTGCAGACAATATAATAACCATATTATTGAACAAGCTTAGCTCTCCCACTAAACAAAAGACAAGCCTGGCAGTAACTTTATCTACCCAATTATTCGTTCGCAAATCATCGCTTGCCAAAAGAATTTAATTTCTTTGTTTCAGGTCTGGGCTTAGTTTGAAGTAAAAATGTTTTTATTTTCTTAATTTATAGACTTATCGTTTTATAAAAATGAAGAGTATTTGTTTTGCCGTTTTATTATTTCTATCATCAACTAGCATTTTCTCACAAAACAGAATTGACCAGTTATCAATAAAAAAATCATTCAATTATGGAAAAACCGTAGCTGTTTTTGGTGGTTCTGTTTCTGTAATACCACCCAGCGATAGTGCTAAAATCCTATGGAAAAGATATTTAGGAATGACTGTTACCAACTACGGTGTCCCTGGTGCCGGATTTTCTTCGTTGCAAGGGAAATCTGTCCAGCAACAAGTAAATGAAGCGGGTAAGTTTGACATCTATATCCTTTGGGCATCAACAAATGATTATACAGGACACAGAGAAATAGGAAATTATACTGATTATACAGAATTCGATGGTTTTGACAAGGCTAAACTAATAACCCAAGCCGGGGGTATTAACTATTGTATCAAAAGGATATATGAGATAAACCCACATGCAGTCATATACTTTTTCACATCGAGTAAAGCATTTACAGATAGAGGCGGATATGATCCATTTTGTGAAAATGGAATGAATAAATACGTTGAAATGCAGAAGAAAGTCTGTGAACTTCATGGCATACCTTTTCTGGACCAGTTCACGCTGGGCGGATATAACATTTATAACAAAAAATTATATTACCACGATCCTATCCACATGAATACTTTGGGTTACAAAAAGCTAGGAGAACTTCAGGTTTCTTTCCTGGCTTTCCCTTAAATGAGTCATTTAGAAAAAAAATAAGGCTGTCAAAAATATTTAAAATTGACAGCCTTTTCTGAAATTAGGAAATTCGTTTTTAACGATCTGATATTACATCAAAGAAATCCAGCTCTACTTTTCTGGATTTTTACCCATAATTGCCTTAATTCTTTCCATATTAAACTTTGGTTTACGGTCGTATGTATAAATGCCGTTTTGTTCCTGTTCCACATCAGTCAACTGTGTAAAACAATATCCTGATATATGGCTGGTTTTAAGAATTGCATTGGTCAACCCTTCAAGCCTTTGATAAAATTCATCTTCTGTTTTAGGCCCATCTCCATAACCCCAACTATTCTTTGCGAATTGTTGTCCTACTATCCATTTAATGCCGCCATATTCGTCAACAAAATAGGGTTGTCCACTGTAAGTGACTTCCATGTTACGATTTTGCTGAAAATATACCCCGTCCTTCACTGTCAGTAAATCCTTGAGTTTATCAGGATTCTGTTCGTAGGTGTGAACAGTCCATAAATCGGTAACAACATGATAATTGCCACTTGCATCGTTAACTGGCCGGTAATCGAGGTTATGGGTGAGTTTATAAACATCGGATATAAACCGGTCGTGTTGTAAAGCCTCTCCATCAGGACGTTCCCAGGTTTCGTTAAAAGGCGTCCAGGCAATAATAGATGGGGAATTGCGATCGCGCATCACAATCTCAGACCATTCGCTTATAAAATTCCGGGCAGCAACTACATCATTGGTATTGCAACCCCAGCTTGAGGATTCACCCCAGGTAAGATAGCCCAATTTATCGGCCCAGTAATGAAAGCGTTCTTCAAACACTTTCTGGTGTAGCCGGGCACCATTAAATCCTGCCTGCATCGACAATTCTATGTCGTGACGCAAATCAGCATCGGATGGTGCCGTCCAGATACCAGTAGGATAAAATCCCTGATCTAGCACAAAACGCAGGTAATAGGGTTTGTTGTTGATGAAAAACTTATTCCCTTCTATATGTATCTTTCGCATCCCAGCATAGGACTGAACTTTATCAATAATCTTCCCTTTAGCATCAAGCACTTCAAAATAAACATCATACAAAAAAGGCGATTCGGGCGACCATGTTTTAACAGACTTAAGGGGCAGAACAGCCATTGATCCTGTTCCTGCCGGGATGGTTACCGAGCTTACTACTTTATTTCCATCCTGAATCCTGACATTTAGTTTCTCTCCTGCTGAAAGAGCATAAAATTCGGGGTACACCACAAAACGTTTCTGATCCAAGTCAGGAACAATATATGCCCTTTGCAAACCTTGAGGGGCAACTGCCTCCATCCAAACTGTTTGCCAAATACCCGTAGTTCGGGTATAATCGCATCCTTGCGAATAGTAGGCGTTGCATTGCTTACCTTTCGGTTGCTGTCCCGACCGTTGATCGTCTTCAACCTGTACGACCAAATCATGTTCGCTGCCTGCCTTTACAAACGGAGTAATATCGGCTTCAAAAGACGATGTACCTCCCCAATGGCGGGCAGCCAGTTTACCATCAATATAAATAGTTGCAAAAT
>JAUZOH010000303.1 GCA_030706565.1 Bacteroidota bacterium
GTCCGTTCCCATTACCGGATATCATTTGTTTTCTGGAACCAGCCAAAGTGATATTGCCACTTCCGCTGGAATGAACGGCATTATTGATCACATCACCCAAAACAGAAACAGTGGCCGTCCCATCATTAAGAGTTCCGTTTAAAATACTCAATGTGTCGGTTATGACAGGCTGTTTGCTGCCGGCAAAGCTTAAAACTCCATCTGCCTTGTCAACCGTAAGTTTATAGAAAGAAGTGACAGAATTTAACTGTGCAATCTGCGCTCCGCTTCCATTAAAAATGGCATTACCGCTACCAGGATTATACGCGCCGTTGTTGGTAAAATCCCCTCCAACATATACATCCAGATTATTTAAATTTAGCGTACTAAGATTATCTCCAATAGACAAGTTGTTTAAAAGGTGTATGGGATTGACATGTATCCCCAATGTGGAAGTATGTGAATTATTCCCGTTTAGCGAAAGATTAAACAAGGGACAAGTGGCATCAAGTATATATGTTTGATCGGTTTCTGTTCCACCGGGATGCCTAAAAATCAATGTACCTCCGCTGATTATATCGATATCCGGACGAAGGTAGACATCGCCAAAATCGCCGCCGCCTCCCCTCTGAACAACAAGGGTGCCTCCAGACATCACGAATTTACTGCCCTTGTTACAAATTTCAAGTTTAGCACGTGTATCCTGTAAATCGGCATGTTGGGTTTGTTTCCCCATAATTTTCACTGAGCCCCCGGTCTGCCTGTAGGACAGATGTCCTTCGACATTTTGCGTATTCCTGCGAATCTGTCCATTCAATGCAAGGTAACCGCCATCTATTTCAATCTGAGGATTTGCAGCATCGGCATATTCAATGTCATTGTGATATGAAGTTTGAGTTGTATCTCCTATAATTAATTTTCCAGCTAAAACCTCAAGTTTCCCATTCAGTTTAATTCCGTTATTGCTCAACCCGGAGGCAACAATGACAGAACCGCCTTTAACCGACAGGCAACCAGTTTCAGGAATCAGAAAATCAGCAGTGGTGGTTAAAATAATCGGAGGAGCTGAAGTAACCCTGAACGTACCGTTGGTTAAAAACAAAGCCTGGGCCGTATTGGGCAATGTCAGGTTGCCACTGCCGGTAAGTAATACATCTAAAACAGAAGTTGAAGAATTACCTTTATCTATAGTCAATAAATGAAAATTATTCGAGCCGGTGCCGGTCAACTGGGCATTTGAACTACCGGTGAAAGTCACCTCGCAGATCCCGGTATTGTTCATATTGAAAATACCTTTGTTGTTCAAACCGCCACCGATAAACAGCAAGTTAGTCGGAGTACCTCCACTGTTGCTAACCTCGAATGTGCCCGATCCAATATTTACATTGCCGTTAACCTTCACCGTCTGGGCCGTACCGTTATTATAGCGCAATGCCCCGCCTTGAATCAACAAATTCCCGGCAACTGAAAGAGTACGCGATGAAATGGAATTCAGAACTGCTGTGCCCGTATTATTTCCGGCTACAGTCATATTCCCCAAAACACTGATATTTTGGTCTGGCATTGTAATGATTTTACCATCAGCCGGAGAAAGTTTCAGATGATCATAATGATCCAAAGACTTAGCCCCTGCTGGAGCCATACCGGCAGAAATCAAAGGAATGGTAAAACTATGGTTATCTGCCGCATCCGAATAATATTCCACGGTACCCCCCTGTTTTCCGGTAAAAGAGCCCCAATCACCCTGTGGAAATTCAGCAATTCCTCCCTCTGTGGCAGATGAAATCCTCAAGGTTCCCATTTCACTGTATTTTTCATCGGCAATGATTAAAAGAGTATGACCGGTAGTCATGCCCAAATCCAGCGTCGAGCCATAGCGGATTTGAAGGTAAGGAGAAATAGCCCCATTGCTGTTAATATTTATTTTATGATTATAGGTAAAGCCGTCACCAATTACAACCCGACAGGCAGCACAGGGAGCAGACGAAGCTGCCGCTCCGGCCCATTTCAAGACAGGATCGGTGGACCAACTGCCGGCATCTTCCCAGGAAGCCCCGGTGGTTTTGATATTTTCAGCCGCATCACGGCTATAATAGGTCTGGACTGTGCCAAATACATCAGGCGGCCCTGCAGTATATTCGCCGGTTATAAAACTTGAAGTATCGCAAAGAATCTCATTTTCCGCATCATTCACCTTAAAAGGATCATTCATATAAGACCATGAGGGAGAATTGAAAACAGCCGGAACATAATCCGCTTCAGTGCCCTGCACAAAGGCCTCATTATAATAATACTTCATGACGACGGAATGGGGAGAAATGCCTGTAAATCCTGTACCCGCCGTTTTCCAGTAATAAGCAAGTGCATTGGTTCCCTGGACAAGAGGATGCTTGCCAGTTACAGGACTTACGCTAACAGAACCATATGCAGCCGGAGCAGTTTTAAACTCTATGGAAACAGGGGTATAATAAGCAGTCGTTCCTACAGGGAAAACAAAAGAATTGGCCGAATTAAATGTTTTATTCAATCCGCCATCACTGCGGTTACCCGATGTCAATATCATCCTGCCGGCATTAAAATTGGACGTAGTCCCGGTTAATGCATCGTAAACATGCGAATTCCCGGATAAAGACAACCTGAATGAACCAATATTCAGGATACCCTGCGAATTGGTCAGGCGCAAATCACCGTTGATGGTCTGATCGGAAGAAAATATAACAGAACCGCCGGTTTTATTCAGGTTTAAGTTTGCCCAAATACCATTCCCACTGCCCCCAATTATCTGATTGCCAATTCCATTAAATATGGTACTGCCATTCAATGAACTGACATGCCGGCCTGAATTATTGACCAAATTATTCGTAGCAATCCCATCAGAACCTATATTAATTTGATTACCTCCGTCATTTAAAATGCAGGCTGAATCGATAGACAAATTTCCATTAACAGTGATGTTATTGGAAAGAATAGTATTTGAGCCTTTTGTAATGTTCAGATTATTTAATCCGCCATTGATTGTACCTCCAACAATAAAAGATTGTCCCCGGTTTCCATTGAAAATAGTGTTGTTGCTGCCAGGTGTATACAAGGCATTATTCTGAATTGTAAAATCACCTCCAACAGCGACATCAAAAGAAGCGGCATCAAATAAAGCAGAGGAATTGATACTGAGATTGCCCAGGACATTCAGATTTTTCCCCAAAATAACCGGGGCATTGCCTGCAGTCCTGGTAATGCTTATATTTCCTAACGGAGCCGTAGTCGCAATTTTCTCTGCCAAGCCGCTGGAGCTAAAAATATTTATGGTGCCCCCCGTTACTTTAATATTCTGAGATTCTGACTTTATATCCACCACAAGGTCGCCGCTACTTTGATCACAGACATCATAAATATTCATGATGCCTCCTGTCATGGAAAACAGGTTTTCAGGATCCTCAATATTTAAAGTTCCCTTCCCGACCTGCAAAGCACGGGACGGTGAATTTGAATGGTTAGTGAAGTCAATCGGTACCGTTCGCAAATCATTCCAGGAACTGACCGCCGAGGTCTTATTCAGATAAAAACCGCGCAGGTTCAATATTCCTCCAGTTTGTATGAAGGAAGCAATCCCGGTGGCGCTATGAGCAGAACGTATCTGCGTTGCATCCACAGTGCCTCCATTTATCTGAAGCAAACCGCTGGCAACCGACCAGAAAATAAAACCGCCCGAATTCCGGCCGGATAAATAACCATCATTGACAATTAATTTTCCATATATTGAAAAAGAGGAACAATTGGCATTTGGATTAACATTAAAATTTGTATTGTCTGCTTCATGAAATCCCCAGGCAGCATTTATTTCCTTATAATTATCGGCAGTAGACATTACGGTTACATTGGGCCCGTCCAATATCAGCGCCCCATTGGAAGGAATATAAAAATCCGCATCAAAGTCGGAACTCCAGTATGTGCCTTCTGATAACGAAGGCAGGGTGGCATAGCCGGTCAGTCTGAGCGTTCCATTTTTGATCCACAGGGCTTTTCTTAATTCAGGATTTCCTTTAGCCGGCCTGGACCCGCCAGGCTGGTCATTTCTTCCATAAAGCCGAAAATGAGCAGGATCGTCGGTATCCAGATTTAACCTGTAAGTCTGGTCGCTGCCTTTGTCAACAATCAGATTATAAAAATCTGTTGTCCCGTTACAAAAAAGATTGGCATCATGTGCTCCATAAAAACGGACCGTTGCAGCAGCTTCATGGGTATAATACAGAAAGTTAGGAACCTTGACATTCTTACTGATAAATTTTACTGTTCCATTGTTATTAAGGCTTCCTCCTATATAAAATTTGTGGTAAATATCATAGTAACGAGACACCTTTGAACCTGCCACATAACCCGTATCTGGTGTTCCTGCTGCAAACGGGGCTCCGGCGAATGGCAAATAAGAAGTATTTGTAGCCCTTGTCCCTACGGATATTGCACCTGAAGCGCCAACATTGACATCCCCTTTGACATCAATAGTTAAACGTAAATCCGAAGCAGGCACAGAATTATCGCAAATCCTGAACGTTCCTTTTTTTATGGCCAGATTGCCATTAATGGTCATATCTGCCATGGGGTATACGATACGCGAGGACTGGTCAAGATTAATAACCAGGTTGTTGTAA
>JAUZOH010000304.1 GCA_030706565.1 Bacteroidota bacterium
GACATGTGCCTATATCTTCTAAATAAAGGGCATATTGCAACCGTTCCCGGTTCTGCCTTCGGTGACGATCACTGCATCCGCATTTCGTATGCCACTTCAGATGAAAATCTTGCAGAAGCTATGAAAAGAATGAAGGCTTCATTGGAAAAATTACAATAAAATTAACCACTCAAATAAACAAATACTAAATAATAATGGCTTTACATTATGAATTAAGACAGGCATCTAATCCTATAGATGCCAAAGGTTATGATACCTCAAGGTTGCGTAAGGATTTTTTAATGCAAAATCTGATGGTTCCCGGTGATATTAATATGGTTTATACTTTATTTGACCGTCTTATCGTTGGTGGCTGTGTTCCGGCCGGCAAAGAAATATTACTCGAAACCATTGACCCCTTAAAAGCTAAATATTTTCTTGAACGCAGGGAATTGGGAATTATCAATGTAGGTGGAAAAGGTATGGTTAAGGCTGATGATAAGACCTATGAACTTGATTTTAAAGAGGCTCTATACATCGGCAAAGGAAATAAGGAAGTTGTTTTTTCCAGCAAAGATGCTGCACATCCTGCTCATTTTTATTTTAATTCGGCCCCTGCACATGCTGTTTTCCCCAATAAGAAAGTTACTGTCCAGGATGCAGTTAAGGTTGATCTGGGCTCTTTGGAAACATCAAATGAACGCAGAATCAATAAGCTTTTGGTTAATTCTGTCGTAGAGACCTGTCAGTTACAAATGGGGATGACTGAATTAAAGACCGGAAGTGTATGGAATACTATGCCTGCCCATACCCATTCCCGCCGTATGGAAGCTTATTTTTATTTTGAAGTTCCCAATGACCAGGTTGTTTGCCATTTTATGGGTGAACCTAAAGAAACCCGCCATATTTGGATGAAAAACGAAGATGCAGTCATTTCTCCCAATTGGTCGATTCATGCTGCTGCCGCTACTCACAACTATACCTTTATTTGGGGTATGGCTGGCGAAAATCTGGATTATGACGATAAAGATGAATGCAGAAATGAAGATTTAATGTAGAAGTTCTTTGGAAGTTGAAAAGTAGAAAAGGTTTACATGGTATTTGATTTATTTAATTTAAAAGGGAGAATTGCCTTGGTGACAGGTGCAACTCATGGCTTGGGTATGGCAATGGCTACGGGACTTGCACAAGCGGGTGCTACTTTGGTGATTAATTCTTCTTCTGATCAACATTTGGCCGAGGCTTTAAGTGAATATAAAAAGGCCGGGGTTGAAGCCAAGGGTTATGTTTTCGATGTTGCAAATGAGGCTGAAGTCATTGAGACTGTTGCAAAAATTGAAAGGGAAATTGGCGTTATTGATATTCTGGTTAATAATGCCGGTATCATTAAACGTGTTCCCCTGGAGGATATGGCGGTTGCTGATTTCAAAAAAGTAGTGGATATTGATTTGGTTGGGCCTTTCATCATGTCAAAACATGTTGTAAAAGGCATGATTGCAAAGAAATCCGGAAAGATCATCAACGTATGCTCTATGATGAGTGAACTGGGCAGAAGCGATGTGGGTGCTTATGCTGCTGCAAAAGGTGGTTTGAAGATGCTGACCAGGAATATGGCTTGCGAATGGGCTAAATATAATATCCAGGTAAATGGCATCGGTCCTGGTTATTTTGCTACCGAGCAAACTGCTCCGATTCGTGTTGAAGGACATCCTTTTAATGAATTCGTTATTAAACGTACTCCTGCTGAACGTTGGGGCCTTCCTGAAGATTTGGTGGGTTCGGTTGTTTACCTTGCTTCTAAGGCTTCCGATTATGTAAACGGCCATATTCTATATGTTGATGGCGGCTTTTTGATTGCTGTTGGAAAACACAGTGGCGAACAATAATTCATTTCGATTATTACAAGTATAAAAAAATCGGATGTCAATTTTTGACATCCGATTTTTTTTTATTAGGTCGTTATTTTATTAATCTATAATAGTATCGAAATTTTCTGTCGTATCAGCAGCAATAGTGTCATGAGAGACGACCATTTCCCTTGCTCTTCCCCTCAAATCAATCCATGGTGAATTTTTAGCAGTGTCCTCTGAAGAAATTTCTCTTCTGCGGAGCATCAAATACCTGATCATCGAAAAATATCTCTGGTAACGTAGACGCAATTGGCCAGTAGAATCAAAGCAAAATTTATAGGTTTTAGGATGGGGAATGATACTGGCCAGGAAAATACTTTCCGTCAGGTTTAGATCTACCGGGCGTTTATTGAAATAAAAATTACTGGCTTCCGTTATGCCATAAATTCCGGGCCCCCATTCAATCAGGTTCAGATAGTCCTCAAACATTTTTGACTTGGTTGAAAGGTGCATATTCTCAATAAGCCAAACGATCAGGGCCTCTTCCATCTTTCTGGAAACGGTTTTATTCCTGCTCAAAAATACATTTTTGACCAGTTGCATGGAAATGGTGCTTCCCCCGCGGGCAAACCTTTTCTTGATAATATCTGTGGCAATTGATTTTCTAAAGGCTTCTTCACTAAATCCGTGGTGTAAAAAGAAAGCCGGATCTTCGCAGGTTAGAACTGCATTTTTTAAATAACTTGAAATTTGATCTAAGTGAACATAATTGGGATTATCATCACCTACCATGAAAGCCCGGACCAGTTTGTTCTTTTCATATACTTCATGATAAAAATTCCCATTGATCATGCTGAAATTGGTCTTTCCGAAATGGACAATCCTGAAATTTTTTTTTTCTAATCTTGAATCAAAAACTAAATTGGCCGGATGATGGAAGTCAACATAAAAATTAAGATGATAGATTAAATCTCCTTCCGTGAGCATACCTTCAAGGGAATTAAACATTCCTTTAGGAAGGGATTCAAAAAAGCTCAGGGAATTGAATTCTTTTCTCAATATTTTTAAAGAGAGCTGTTTGTTTGGATTTGCTTCATATCTGATGTAGGGATTAAAGCTGATCTGGTTAATCCCAATAACTGAGCTGCTGTCCAGTTCTACTGACCGGTCACCAATCCGTATGTTAAAGTCAGCTAACCCTTTTTTTAAAAGGATATCTGTTGGGGCCAGTTTTTTATGATTGATCATTAGCCCTGCAATCTCAGATTTCCCGTTTAAATTGAGCAGACCTCCTTCAAACCCTTTATCCTTAAAACTTAAGTGAAGGCTGTCGAATTCGACTCTGGCATCATATTTCGCCTTAACAAAAGGAATAATTAATTTTTTAGAGTCGGCGCTGCTTAAATTAAAATCGGCAATTCTTTTGGATGATTCTAAATTCCCGTCAATCAGGCAGTTATTTTGCCCCTCATCAGAGGTAATCACTACGGAACCGTAATATTTACCGGAATATAGTTTGAAATTGGGGACATACAATGAAGTTTGCCCGCTGTTCAAAATAGTACTTAAATTCAGATGCTTTAAAGATATTTTGGAAGGAATGATCCCGAAAATTTTGCCGAGCATGGAATTCATCAAATCAGAGAAATTTGAATATTGTTTCCCCTCCACCTCGGTTTTTTTCCTGTTTTTGAAAAAACGGGTAAAATTATCGACATTACCTTTTTTGATTAACCTGATGTCGACATCATAAGCATCAAAATTGCTAAACCTTTTCTTTCCTGCCAGTAAGGGTAAGAGCCTGATTTTTAGATAAACCGAATCGGCTCTCAGGATGGTATCCTTTTCAGTTGTTGATACCACAATAGTTTTAAAATAGAGTCCCGACATTCCCTTAAAATTTACTTTGCCGGTAGTCAACTGGACATTATATTTTTCTTCCAGCTTATTGGCCTGACTTTCCAAGATTTTCTTCAGGGCATAGTCCCTAAAAGAAAAATAACCAATAAAAAAAATAGCAAAGAAAATTAAAATTCCTGCTAATATTTTTCTTAAAGTCGAATACATGAACTATACAATTTTGCGCAAACCTACATAATTTTTTAAAACTACATGACCATTTTTTGAAAAAAAACATTTTAAAACTTATTACGTTCTGATATGAAAAATAGTATCTTCGCTCAATCTATTTAACACGCATATTATGTTTGAATCAATTAAAACCAAAGTACTAAAAAATGAGGAACTTGGCGGATTAAGGAAAAAATTTGCCGATAAAAAAATAGTATTTTGTACAGGTTGTTATGATATATTGCAGTCGGGTCATGCAGTATTCTTTAACCAGTGTAAGGAGTTTGGCGATATACTTGTAGTTGGGGTAGGAAGGGATGTGGTCATCCAGCAATTGAAAGGTCCCGGTCGTCCGGTGAATCCTGAAATAAACAGGCTTTATCTGGTGGCTGCCCTGCAGGATGTTGATTATGCTGTGTTAAATGACTGTGTGGTGGATGAAGGGAAAATAGATTTTCGCCAGATTCTTGAAGAACTCAGGCCCGATATATTTGTGCTTAACCGGGATGATTCTGGATTGGAAGATAAGTCCAAGCTTTGTAAAGATTTGAATATTTCCATCCGGTTTGTGAAGAGGGAAGTTCCTGAAGAACTGGAACCCACTTCAACTACCCGAATCATTGATAAGATTAACTTTTCTTTTAAAGCTCCCCTGCGTATTGATTTTGCGGGAGGTTGGACTGATGTCCCTTATATCATGGATGGTGTGAAGGGTTTCGTGTCAA
>JAUZOH010000305.1 GCA_030706565.1 Bacteroidota bacterium
CGTCACAAAAAGTATGCAAAAAAGACTGTGACTGCATTAACGCGTTTCGCCTCCTAAAGTCGGCTTCACTTGAACGGAATGCAGTCAAATAGGATTTTTTTTTAACGCTTCGCGAGAAATATTTCTTTGTGAACCTTGTGTAATCCTTGTGTCCATAGTGGTAAGTTGATAGTTTAAGTTGGTTCAAATGGTTCAAAGTTTCTTGTCTTCCGGAATGAACTTTATATTAAGCCGCATAACGGTGACCTATTAATACATTACCACTACGGCACGAAGAACACGAAGAAATTTTATAATATTCCTCTGTGCCTTCTCTGCGTGTCTCTGTGTTAGAGTATTTATATTTTTAAAGTCAATCCTTTCACAGAGTTCCACAGAGAAATTTCACAGAGAACCAAAGAGTCCCCTGTGGTAAAGTTCCTTTGAACTGTTGAACCATCTTGAACCATATCAAACCACTAATTAATTATATTTGAATAATTATTTCTCAGCAAGTAACTATATACATAAACATATGTTCCAATGTGGAAAATTGGCTAAATTTGTAAAAAATAGGAGAAAATGAAAAATACCATTCAATATCTTGTAGATGAAAGTGGTGTTAAAACTTCGGTCATTATTCCTTATGCCAAATGGGAGAAAATCAACTTGAATTACAAGAAATTGCAAAATAAAATCAAAGTATTTTTGGCTGTACAAGATGGTTTGGACGAGTTGAAAACCGCTAAAAAAACCGGTAAGGAATTACAAACTCTTTCTGATTTCTTAAATGAAAGTAATTGTCAGGATCTCTAAAAGTTTTAAAAGACAAGCCAAGCCTTTGTTGAAGAAATTCGCTTCCTTGAGTAAGGAATTGACCCAACTCGAAGAAGATTTAATAAAAAATCCTCAATTAGGTAAATCTTTAGGACATGGTGCATATAAAATTCGATTGGCAACAGAAAGTAAGGGCAAAGGTAAAAGCGGCGGATTAAGGATAATAAGTCATGTATGCCCCGAAATCATTGGAGTAATAGAAAAGGATGGAGATGTTATATTTGTAACCCTGATTGCTATTTATGATAAAAGTGAAACTGCTTCTATTTCTGATAAAGAATTAAAAAATTTAATAAATAAAATAAGAGTGTAAAAGTAACCTCTTTTATCCGGTACTGAAAATTCTTTTCCCAGAATCAGACTGAATGAACTTAATATACCTTTCCTCAGTGTCACAGTTTGATTTTTAAGATAAACCATTAAAGTTTCGCAAGTAAATATCTCCCTGAATGGAATAAAATTTAACAACTGAGATTTATTGTTCATCATGTCACATAGAAATAATGAGAAATATTCCTCTGTGTCTTCTCTGTGTACCTCTGTGTTATTGTATCGATTTATTAAACAGAGAACCACAGAGTTTTAATACAGAGTGACACAGAGAAATCTGTTATAACCCCCTTATACTACTTGCGAAACTTAAATTTAGACCTTTATAGTCAACTGTTTTATCTGGAAAATTACGCAGAGTTTCGTTTGAGTTTACCCGCAAACAGATTTGTTTCATATTTTTTATTTAGACTTCCTGACAGATAATGGATTGACGGGAAAATAGTTTAACTTTGTATAAAGGCTTTCGTTCAAAGCAAAAGAGTAGTTCACTATTGTGCCATTAATAAGAACATCTTGCTGGAAAGGGGAAAAGACTATGCAGCTGTTTGAAATTAAAAACAAAAAGTGTAAAAGATGTTATGCCTGCGTCAGGATTTGCCCGGTGAAGGCGATCAAGTTTGAAGCCAACCAGGATTTTCCGCAAATTATGGAATCGCGGTGCATAGGTTGCGGGCATTGTACCAAGGTTTGCAAACCCAATGCCATAGTTTACTATGATTCCAAGCCCGAAACCAAGGCTCTTCTGCAATCGGGCAGGAAGGTGGCTGCTATCGTGTCGCCCAGTATTTCAGGCGAGTTTAATGATATTACCGATTACCGGAAATTTGTTGAAATGATCCGGGCCCTTGGATTTTCCTATGTCAACGAGGCTTCTTTTGGGGTTGACCTGGTTGCCTGGAAATACAAAAATCTATTCGATGAGTTTCACGGCAAATACTATATTACGGCCAATTGCCCGGCTATCGTTGCCTTCGTCGAAAAATACTATCCGGAATTGATTTCCAATCTTGCGCCCATTATATCGCCGATGGCTGCTACTGCAAAGGTTATTCACCGGAAATTTGGCGATGAGGTGGCTGTGGTTTACATAGGCCCCTGTGTGGCTGCAAAGGCCGAGGCCAGGCGCTATGAGGGTGATGCAGCCATTGATTCGGTGCTTACCTTTGTGGAGCTGCGCGAACTGTTTGTGGAATTCGATATCAACGAAAGCCGTCTGGAATATTCCGATTTCGACCCTCCCCTGGGTTACAAAGGCTCGCTCGAACCATTGCCAAACGGGCTTTTGCAGGCAGCCGATATCAGCGAAGACCTCCTTCAGGGCAGCGTGATCACAACCAAAGGCAGGAACAGTATAATTGAGGCGCTGAAACAATTTAATACAAGCATTGATTTCATCAAAAAGCACTTTAATTTATATTATAATCACGGTTGCCTGCTGGGGCCCGGCACATCCAGGGGCGCTGAGAAATTTGTCAGGCGGACCCTGGTGACCGACTATGCCAACAAGCGTTTGCTCAATTTCGACCTCAAGGAATGGGAAAAATACATGAATACATTCCGGCAGCTTGATTTTTCAAGGACATATCAGGAGGATGACCAGCGTATCCCTTTCCCCTCGGAGGAAAAGATACAGGAGATTTTACGGGTACTTCATAAACCGAACAAAGAAGATGAACTGGGCTGTACATCCTGTGGTTATGATTCCTGCCGCGACCTGGCCATTGCCATTGCCTCCAATCTGGCCAAGGAGGACATGTGCGTCAATTTTGCCCTGCACAACCGCCAGGAATACATCAAAAAGTTAAAAGTTATCAATGAGAAGCTCTCGGGTACCCAGACAGCCCTTAAGGAATCGGAAAAAAAGGCCAGGGATGAGCAGCAGCTTGCCCAGGAAGCCACCGATACCATTTCGGCCATGCTTCACAAGATTACTTCCGGAATAGTCATTGTTGATGAGAAACTGAAGATTATCAGGGCAAACCGGAGTTTTATAGAAATGCTGGGCGAGGATGCAAAGGCTATTGACGAGGTAATTCCAGGCCTGGCGGGCGCTGACCTGAAGACTTTGCTGCCCTATTCCTTCTACAATCTTTTTAATTATGTCATGGAAAACAACTCCAGCATTACCAACCATGATGTGCCTTTTGGAAAGACGATACTCAATATTTCCGCATTTCCCATCCGTAAAAACAAGACTGTAGGGGCCATTGTCCGCGATATGTCGCTTCCCGAAATCCGTAAGGAGGAAGTGCTCAAGAGGGTTGGCGAAGCGATAGACAAGAACCTTGAGATGGTTCAGAAAATAGGATTTTTGTTGGGTGAGGGGGCTTCGGAGACCGAAAAGATGCTCAATTCAATCATTGAATTTTATAAGTCGGGCGAAGATTAAGTAAACCGGATGGACGAACCTTTTTATATCGAAGTCAGCTGCCAGCAAAGGAATTTCGGGAACGAACGGATCTGTGGTGATGTTTTCCTCTCGCGCAGGGTAAGCGAGGAGCAAAGGTTGATCGCCGTTCTCTCCGACGGCATGGGGCATGGCGTGAAGGCCAATGTCCTGGCCACCCTTACGGCCACGCTGGCCGTTAATTTCACCCTGGAGCACAAGGATGTCCATGACCTTGCAGAAATCATCATGAACACCCTGCCAGTTTGCAGTGAAAGGGATATGAACTATTCTACCTTCAGCATACTGGATATCGAATATTCCGGGGAGACGCACATCCTGGAATATGGAAACCCGCAAAGCATTATCATGAGAGGAACAGAGGTATTTGAACCCGAGTGGCAGTGTATCCTTTTAAACAGCAAAAAAAATGCAGGCAAGGAATTGAGATATTGCAGTTTCAGGCCGGGCAAGGAAGACCGGATCATTGTTTGCAGCGATGGCATTGTACAGTCGGGGACTGGTTTTACGAAATATCCCGCCGGCTGGGGCGAAGGCAATCTAAAGTCGTTCGTTATCGAGATGCTTGATGCTAACCCGGCGCTGTCGGCCAGGAAACTTTCGGCCAAAATTGTCAACCGGGCTTTTTTGAATGATAATTTCGGGGCAAAGGACGATTCCAGTTGTGTCACTTTTTATTTCCGCGAACCGCGCAAGCTGCTGAT
Source organism: Bacteroidota bacterium (assembly GCA_030706565.1). Lineage (NCBI taxonomy): Bacteria > Pseudomonadati > Bacteroidota > Bacteroidota bacterium. Next base: position 4,261 of record JAUZOH010000305.1, read on the forward strand.
TTGTACCGGCCCTCCCTTCGAAGACGAAAATGATTCAACGCTCGCAGAAAGGCTGCGGCAGTTTCAGGGGAAAAAGATAGTCTGCGGCGCCACCACCGCCGATATCATTGCCAGGGAAATGAAAGTCAGCATTCGCGACAGTTACATCGTCGAAGATCCCGGGCTGCCCCCGGTTTCATATATGGACGGGGTCGAGCTTGTTACGGAAGGCATCCTCACGCTGAGCAAGGTGTTTAATATTTTAAACAGTTACAATTCGAATTTCAAGTTGGGAAAGGGCCCGGCCGACCTGATCGTGAAGCTGCTCCAGGAAAGCGACGAGATCCATTTCCTCATCGGCACCCGCATCAA
>JAUZOH010000306.1 GCA_030706565.1 Bacteroidota bacterium
TGGAATATGGCATCTTGGGAATGATGCAGCCAAGGATGGATTACAGTACAAGTTTTTGTAATTACGATTGTACCTTGTGCAGCGAAGTTTGCCCAACTGGAGCTATTCAACAGCTTACAAAGGAAGTAAAACAACAAACCCAGATCGGGGTGGCACATTTTACCGTTACCAATTGTATCGTTTTCCGCGATAACACTTCCTGCGGGGCCTGTTCCGAACATTGTCCAACCAAAGCTGTCAATATGGTCCCATATAAGGGTGAACTTACCATTCCTGAAGTGAATCCTAAAATTTGCATAGGTTGTGGCGGTTGTGAATACGCCTGCCCGGCACGGCCTGAGAAAGCCATACGGGTCATTGGACATGAACTTCACCAAAAAGCCTTAAAACCCAGGGAAGAGAAATTAAAACCTGTCGATACCAGTCAGGATTTCCCCTTTTAAATGAACAAAGCCTTATAAATTTCAATATTTATAAGGCTTTTTTTTGCCTATTAAGATTGAAATGATATTTAAGACTGTTTTTAATAAACTGTTATGCTTAAATGGAATGAATTTAAGCATAATAATTTATTGATTTATTTACGTTTTATCAGTCAATTTTTAGTTGCTCAATGTATAATGAGGCATATTTATTCGTAGCTTAGTCCAAATAATAAATTATTTGAATATTAACAGTGCAATATAGAAACTTCTGGAGATATAGTGAAGAAGGTAAAAACGCAATTAGAAGTTTTTAACACTTGAAAAATCTTTAATTTATGAAAAAGATTTATATCCTTGGAACATTAATTGCGATCTTGATGATGTTTTCCTGCCGTAATGCCGATAAAACGGAGCGAAGCAGGATTCATCTCCTAACCCGGTCTGGGAAAATTAACATAGAATGGAAAGGAGAAGTAAGGTTGTCCGGCGGTTTACCTGCATTTGAAAACAACGATACCCTTTTTTCCATGACAAAAACTACTGCTAAAAAGCATGAGGTGATCCTGACCTTTAAGGGAAAGGGGGTTTCTTCATACATAGTCGGGCGTTTCCAAAATCATAGGAATATCATTGTCCTTTGGGCTAATCCTAATGCGATCAGAGAAAATAAATTAATGGGATTATTCTTCCGCAATTTCCCGGATTTCAAACAGGGAATTGCTTATTACAGGCAAAATTTAATGGAAACCACAGCACGCCCGTTGAAAATAATTTATCCCGGAAATATTCCCGACAAGATGATCCCTTTTTCATTATGGCAATATAAAGATGGGGTGTATGGTGCTGCAGTATCTTTCCGTGGTGGCAATTATTCTACTTTTCTAGGCAATCGTAATCATTCTTTCGGATGTAAAATTTTAAGTGTTGACGGCCTTAAAAACCAAGGGCTTGTTCCAATCATGGCCATTGGTTTCAGCACTGAACCCTACTCCTTATTAAGTGATATTACAAACGATGCAGTTGCTGAAGGTGCAACTGCCTTATCTTCTTTGTTTTACAGGCCTTCTGTTGCAGATTATCATTCCTTATGGATCTCCGAATTGGTCGATCCTGCCCTGGAAAGAATGAGAACCCATAAATCCGCACAGATGTCAATGATAATCGCCAGAGTGGTTTATGGTGGTGAAATATTTCCATTCCGTTTTTCTAAACAGATATTTAAAAATGGCTTAACCCCATTGACCTATAATGACGGCTCATTGATAAATACCGATACTCCAGCTTTGCCTACAGAGGATTGCCTTTTTCAGGTTAATGAAGCAAAGCCATTTAAAGCATTTAGCATGTCGGGTAAAAACGGATTGCTGGCTGCCTGGAATGTCTCCGGGGCTGACAGTGTTTCGGGTTATTTTAAACCTTCAGAAATTCGCGGAATAGAAGGGACAAGGTTCGCTGTTTATGAATATTTCTCCCGCAAGGCATATATTATAACAGATGATAAACCAGTACCTGTAAATCTTGGCCGTTCGGGTTGCGCCTTGTACAGCATAGTCCGGATGAAAACCAAAGCGGCTCCTATCGGACTTATTGATAAATACAACTCCCCCAAAACAATTTTAAATAGTGATATTACAAAAAATCTGATGAATATTATTGTCAAGGAGGGCGGTACATTTGGTGCAGTGTTATACCGTAGGCCAGCCAAGGTGCTGATTAATGATGTGGTTACCTCCAGATATTTCTATAAAAATCATTTGTGTCAAATTTATATTCCTAAAGAAGCAGTGAGTCCTGTAAAAGTGAGTATTGTTTATTGAGTGCTTGTTGGGATTTTGATGGGATAAATTTCGAATAATTGAATTATGCCAGTAAAGAAGAATGTGTTTGAAAGCGAAAAGTTCGAGTTTAGCGATACTTCCTTTAACTTATTGATGCAAAAGCGTATTCACAGGGTACTGCTTGTCTGTAGTAACTATGATGCTTTTATTCTCGAAGAAGACGGACGCATTGACGAACAGGTTTTCAATGAATATGTGTCGCTTAATTTGCGTTATCCTCCCGTATTTATACAGGCCCGGTCGGCTCAACAGGCTTTTGATATACTTGAAAATGACCAGATCGACCTGATCATCGAGATGCTGAACATAGGAGATATTGATACTTTCGAGCTGGCAAAGAAAATAAAAAGTAATTACAGCAAGATTCCCATTGTTGTCCTGACATATTTCTCACGGGAAGTTTTATTTAAACTCAGCCATGAAAATCTAAGTGCCATAGATTATGTTTTTTGCTGGCTTGGCAATCCTAATTTGTTGCTGGCAATTATCAAGCTGATTGAGGATAAGATGAATGCCAAACATGATGTAGAAGAAATTGGTGTTCAGACCTTATTGCTGATTGAGGATTCCATCCGCTATATTTCGGTTTACCTGCCCGATCTTTATAAAATAGTCCTTCAGCAATCCCGTGAATTTATTAAGGAAGCACTTAATGAGCATCAGCAAATGCTTAGAATGAGAGGAAGGCCCAAGATTCTCCTGGCTACAAATTATGAAGAGGCTGTTGCCCTTTATAATACCTATAAAACCAATCTGCTGGGTATCATTTCCGATGTGAGTTTCATGAGGGGAGACAAAAAAGACACAACAGCAGGAATGGCCTTTTGTAAGATGGTCAGGGAAGAGGATAAGCAGATGCCCTTTCTTTTGCAGTCGGCCAATCCTGAATGTGAACAATATGCCAATGACCTGAATGTGGGTTTTATCAATAAATACTCCAAAACTTTATCTATTGAGCTGAAGAATTATATCCTCCATCACTTCGGTTTCGGCGATTTGATATTCCGCGATCCTATTACTCATCAGGAAATCGGTAGGGCTAAGGATTTACCTTCCTTGCAGCAGCTTATTCTTACCATTCCCGACCGGACTCTTTTGTACCACACCAGCAGAAATCATATTTCAAAATGGCTTAATGCGCGTGCCCTTTTCCCAATTGCCAGAATGTTTAAATATCTTCAGGCTGAAGATTTTGAAAATCTTGATGAATTAAGGCTCTTTGTTGATAAGACTATCAGCAGGTACCGGTTGAGCAAAGGAAGGGGGGTTATTGCCAAATTTGACCGTTCAAACTTCAATGAATACCTTATTTTTTCAAGGATTGGTGAGGGGTCTATAGGAGGAAAAGCCAGAGGGCTTGCATTTATTAATAATATTATTAAAAAATATAAACTTTATAACAAATATGAAGATGTACTGATTACCATACCACAGACTATTGTTTTGAGCACTGATGCTTTCGATGAATTCATGGAATCAAACAATCTCTATCCTGTGGCTATGTCGAATATCAGTGATGAAGAGATATTACATCATTTTATTCATGCTAAACTATCCCAATCTATTCAGCAGGATTTATATGCCTATATTTCGGTAGTTGAAAATCCTATTGCCGTGCGTTCTTCCAGCAAACTTGAAGATTCACATTATCAGCCTTTTGCTGGCATTTACTCCACCTATATGGTTCCCAATATCAGGGCCGATAAAGCCCTGACTATAAAATTATTATGCAATGCTATTAAAAGCGTCTATGCATCAGTGTTTTATAAATCCAGTAAGGCTTATATTACAGCCACTTCCAATGCTATAGACGAGGAGAAAATGGGTATTGTTTTGCAGGAAGTATGTGGAACCCGCTATGGGAATCACTTTTATCCCACGATTTCGGGCGTTGCACGTTCTATCAATTTCTATCCTATTGGCGTAGAAAAGCTTGAAGAAGGAACGGTAAGCATTGCCTTCGGTTTAGGCAGGTTTATTGTTGAAGGGGGGAATTCTTTGCGTTTTTCCCCAAGGTATCCGCAAAAGGTTTTGCAACTGTCAACTCCTGAAATGGTCCTCAAACAAACCCAGAAACAGTTTTATGCCCTTGATTTATCTCCTGAAAAGTTTATCCCTTCTACGGATGATGGCATTAACCTCATGAAACTAAGTATAAATGAAGCTTTGAATGATAAGTCGTTTAAAATGGTTACTTCCACGTACGACTTTCAGAATAATATGATACGTGAAAGCAGCGATGCTATTGGTAAAAAAGTGGTTACTTTTTCAAAGATATTGAATCATGAGACCTTTCCCTTGGCAAAGATTATCAGCGAATTGATGGAAATTGGGCAAAAAGAAATGAA
>JAUZOH010000307.1 GCA_030706565.1 Bacteroidota bacterium
CTCGCCTTATTTCATGAACCAAAGATAAACAAAAAGCCCGTTTTCGAAAGAGAAAAAAAGAATGAATAAGCCAAGAAACTGGTTTTCAGATTTTTAGCTTAAGGAGGGTAAAAATTAAGTAGTTGTTTTTTATGAATAACTAAGGCCCGGAGAATACAAGTTCAATAGTGGCCCTTGTGAAAACCTTGTGCTCCTTGTGGTTAGGTATTGTTTGAGGTAGTTTGAAATGGTTCAATATGTTCCAATGGGTTCAAAGCTACTTGTGTTCCGGAATGAATTTTATATTAAGCCGCGTAGCGGCGTCCAATTTGTAGAAAAGATAGTGAAATCAAGTAATCAAGCCGCGTAGCGGAGACCTATTAAAAATTAACCTTAAAATACGTCAAAAGTTCAAGATTTGTCAAAGTCTCTTAGTAAACCCGTAAGCCTTAGCAAGAGATGGATTACATGCAAAGCAGCAAGGACGCCAAAGTGCAGAGTTTTGGCATTTTAAATAAAAAATGACTGAATTTGGTTCCATTTAACTTTTACCATGCTTTATCTATGCTTTATCCATGCCTTTGATATGGCTTTGACCTTTACGTGATAGAAAATTGTATTCCCTATGGGATTAATAAATTTCAAAATATATTTTAAAAAAAAAGCAAAAACCACAAGGGTCACGAGGATTTCATAAGGTAAATGTATCCCAATTTAATACCAAACCTTTAAAAGGGCTATAACAAGATATTGCTTCATTGTTTGATAGTGTTTGAGTGGAGAAATTTTATGTGTTTTGTTGTTGTTTCTAAACCACTAAGATACAAAGTTCATGGAGGATATTTTTTTATTTCTTGTGTCGTATGTGGCTCAATTTAATTGAACTTACTATATTTTTGTCCAGTTTTCAATCTTAATTTTATTGATTCGACTGAAATGGATTTCATTGTTCGTAATAAGCATCATGTCATTAGCAACTGAGGATACACCAATCAATAAATCAAAATCATCAATTAGCAGTCCATCTTTTCTCAACCTGGCCTTTTCCTCTGCATAAAGATCTAGAGAATTAAAAATAGGAAGAATCTGCACACCCGTTAAGAAATCGTCTAAGACTAATTGATTCTTGTTAGGATTTTTACTATTTTTCACTCCATATTTCAATTCAGCCAATGTAATTTCAGAAATAAAACGGTTTTCCTTTTTTACTGACTTTAACTTTTCATTTAAACCGAACTTACCTTTAATATAATAGATACAAATGTTTGTATCAAAAAGATATTTTTTCAAAATGATTCAATTTCCCGGTTAAAGGTTCTGCTATTTTTAATTTCGCTGATGATATCTTCTGCATCTCTTGAATCATCCCATGCACCAAATGATCGCTCAAACCTTACATCTATTGAAGAAATATCTTTATTAACCGATTTTGATAATCTCTCAATCAGTTTATGTTTCATAGAAGCAGGCAAATTGCTTAACAATCCCCAATAACCATCTATTATTTGAGTATCCGCTTTCATTTTCCTTATTTTTATCAAATATACGAAAAAATTTTGCACGAATCATTTTTGTCAGTTTGTTCAAAACTCTTATTCCTTGTGTTCTTAGTGACTCCGTGGTTGGTATGCTATTAACCCCTAACCCCTTAAAAAGGTCTATAACAGGATAGTGCTTCTTTGGAGGACGGTGTTTGATTGGTGAAATTTTATTTACACCTTTTACTGACAATACATTCTTGCTCAGCGTAACATTAACTTCTCATGAATTTTCTCAGTGTAACCTTATACGAATTACGCTGAGAAACGCTGAGTAAATACCGAGATTCACTGAGAAAACACACGAACTGACAACTGTTTACTGACAATTTGATTTACCGTATACAAAAACACGCATAATGTGGTATAGCCTTGATACCATTTTCGAAACCAAAATTCTTTGCTGAAATACGGATTGAATAGGCTGGGTTATATTTCAGAACATATTGATTTAAACTCTTCGAACGAACATTTTCCGACGATTTTACTTCAATAGGAATACACTCACCTCCATTGGTTTGTATCACAAAATCAACTTCCGCCTTACCCTCCGACTCCCAATAATAGCATTCAAAACCACAACTTACTAAGGCACTGGCTACATAATTTTCAATCAAAGCCCCCTTAAAATAATTCATTTGCTTACTGTCCGACAGTATAACTTGTGCAGCAATTCCTAATATAGAGCTCAGTAAACCAACATCCCCCAAATAAATTTTAAAAATCCCCGATTCCGAAAATACTGAAAGCGGATAACGTCCCTGATGAATTCTCACACATTTAATGACTATCCCCGAAGCACACAACCAATCTATAGCTGTTTCGTACTGATGACTTCTTGCACCGGATTTTATATATTTATATTGAAATTTCTTATTCTCTTTGGCTAGTTGAGCCGGAACGGAATGAAAGACAGACATGATTTTAACGGTATCTACAGGCAGTGTATATTTTGCCATGTCAGCTATATAGGCATCCACAATATTCCGCTGAACAGTAGCCACTTCATCAAAACTATGGGTTTGCAAATAAGTATTTATTACATTAGGCATTCCACCCAGACACAAATACAATCTAAATTGCTCCATGAAATGTTCGTGCAACGAACAACTTACATTACTATTGTAACAAGCTCTGATTATATCAGCAGCATCTTTACTTGCTGTTGCCCAAAGAAACTCTTCAAAATCCAATGGGTAAAGCATTTTAACCACCACTTTACCGACAGGAAATGAATATTGCACACGATGCAAAGCCACCCCCAGCAAACTACCGGCTGCAATAATATGATAATCCGGACTATCCTCACTAAAATATTTCAGCGAGGTCAAAGCCCGTTCGCATGCCTGAATTTCGTCAAAAAAAAGTAAAGTTGTATGTTCCTGAATAGCAGCACCCATTAAAACCGATAATTCAGCAACAATTCTCTTGGGTGACAAATCTTTAGCAAAAATAGCTTGCAGTTGAGCATTAGCTTCGAAATTCAAATAAACGAGATGGGCATAATGCTCTTTTGCAAATTTCTTAACCACAAATGTCTTTCCTACCTGCCTTGCCCCGTGCAATAACAAAGGCATCCTTGTAGTAGAATTTTTCCATGCTAACAATTCCGCTTCTATCTTACGTTCCATAAAATGTATATAATATTACATTTTGGGTTCTTTAAAGTGTAAATATAATACATTTTTCGGAACGAACAACAAGTATAGTTCTTGATAGTTAGTGAATGATGAGTGGGGCCGTTGATCATGATAAATGGTTAGATATTGTTTTAGGGAAAGTCATTACCACTAATGGCACGGAGAAGACAAGTGGTTTGAGATTGTTTGAAGTTGTTTGATATGGTTCAAGAGGGTTCAATATAGTTCAAGGGTTCAATTGGTTCAAAGTTTCTTTGTGAACCTTGTGTAATCCTTGTGTTCCTTGTGGTTAGATATTGTTTGAGGTGGTTCGAGATAGTTCGAAGTTTCTTGTGTTCTGAGATGAATTTTATTTTAAGCCGCGCAGCGGTGAACTATTTGTAGAAAATTCAGTAAAATCAAGTAAACAAGCTGCGTAACGGAGACCTAGAAGTACATTAAAAGTTTGAGGTGGTTGGATATGGTTTGAAATTCAACCCCAGCCCCTTAAAAAGGGGTTATAACAGGACACTGCTTCTTAGTTGGACAGAATTTGATTTTTTTTTATATTTTATATTCGTCCGGCTAAATGACTTTTAATCAGCAACTTGACAGCACTTACTCATGCACTCCACCGGCCAGTTATAGCCCCTTTTTAAGGGGTGCGGGGTAAAAGGAGCGTTGAAGGAAATCACCAATAGAATATTTACCATTAATGGCACAGGGCACGGAGATTTTTTATGCCCTTAGTGCCTCCGTGGTTTGTTTTTACACCACCTCTCCAAAGGCCTTTTTCCCATCTACATAACGCATTACCCCTGAAAGAAACAGGATATCTGCCAATAAAAACAGCCAGCTCAAATCTTCAAATTGTACTGCGAACCAGGAAAAAAGCAATCCGATCAGATTCAACCCCAATGCCCAAAGCACCGTCTTCTGGTGGCTGAAGCCGGCCTGCACAATCCGCTGATAGGCATGTTTGCGGTGAGCCACGGATAGTTGTTCCTTATTCCTTATCCTCCGCAGTAAAGTCACCGTGGCATCGAACCAGAATACGGAGGTTAAAATAAGCCAGACGGGAATAGAAAGGAGGAAGTGATTCTGGTGGTAGATGGCAAAAACGGCAATGGTAAAACCCAGGAGGGTACTACCCACATCGCCCATAAAAATCCTGGCCTTTTGCCAGTTCCAAAACAGAAAACCCAAAGTGGCGGAAGCCAACAATAAAGATGTCTGATCGCCGGAAAGCAGAAATACAGCCCCTCCGATAAAAATAACTTCCGTACTGATATACCCGTCTATGCCATCCAGAAAGTTAAACAGGTTGATGCACCAGACAATGGCCACCCAGGCAATAGACGTGGACAAAATCAGTGCCGGAATATGAGGCAAAAAAGTAAAAAATTCTGCAATCCGCACAAGAAAAACAAAGCCAGGGCAGCACAAAATGCCTGGATA
>JAUZOH010000308.1 GCA_030706565.1 Bacteroidota bacterium
ACAAATGCAGGAATTTATCGGGAAACTTTCCTGAACACGGCCCCTGGCCTGCGAAGCGGCTTTATTTCCACGATAAGGAATCGTAAATCATAGCCTATTGTAATAGGACTAAATGCTGTAAACTCAATGATCAAAAGTGCTGTAGATTTGTTCGCCGGCAGCATCCGGGAAACACTTAATTTATATGGAAAGATAAATTCATGAAAATAACCTTATTGTTAATTGGAAAAACAAACGACGATTATTTGAAAAAAGGAATAGGAATCTACCAGGACAGGTTAAAAAATTACATCACCTTCGAACTGAAGACCATTCCTGAATTAAAGAAAACAAAAAGCCTGTCGGAACTTCAGCAGAAAGAACAGGAGGGGTTGCTTATCCTTGAACTGCTAAAACCGCAGGATACTGTGCTTTTGCTGGATGAACACGGAGAAGAATATAGTTCTGTAAACTTTTCAACCTTTCTTCAGAAGAAAATGCTCAGCGGGATTAAAAATTTGATTTTTGTAATTGGCGGCCCTTATGGTTTTTCGGATAAAGTTTATCAACGGGCCAATGGGAAAATATCTTTGTCGAAAATGACCTTTTCGCACCAGATGATCAGGTTGATTTTTATAGAACAATTATACAGGGCTTTCACCATCCTCAAAGGCGAACCCTACCATCATGAATAAAATGTAACCGGCAGGCTGCTCGGCCTGCCGGTAAAATACTATCTTTATTTTTTAAGTACTGCAAGCCTTTCTTCCAGTAACTTTATCTTGTCTTCTGCATCTTTCTTCTTATTCTGCTCATTTTCAATCACCTTGGCGGGTGCATGAGCCATAAAATTTGCATTTCCAAGCTTTTTCATGACCGATTCTATAAATCCCCGGCTATATGCCAGCTCGGCTTCAACTTTTTTGATTTCTTCGTTGACATCAATCTTGTCGAGGATAGGAATAAAGAACTCAGTGTTCTTCACGATAAAGGAAAGAGTGCCTTCTGTACGATTCGTGGTGAAGTTCAGCTTCTCGAGATTGCTCATCTTGATAAGCACCTCATCAAACTGCTTATCGAAACTGTTATCCTGGTTGAATACATCCAGTGCAATAGTTTCCTTGAAAGAAATATTATTGTCATTCCTTACAGTCCGAATGGTACTGATTATTTCCCTGGTAAAATCGAAAGCATCCAGAAGGCCCTGGTCATATTTATGGGCAACAGGCATAGGGCAAACCATAATGCTTTCACTTTCTTTCCTTTCTTCCATCAGATGCCAGATTTCTTCGGTGATGAATGGCACAAACGGATGCAAAATCTTAAGCAACTTATCGAAAAATCCGAGGGTTTCCTGATAAGTAACCATATCAATGGGCTGCTGATAACCCGGTTTGATCATTTCAAGGTACCAGGAAGAAAATTCATCCCAGAACAATCTATAAACCAGCATCAATGCTTCAGAAAGACGATACTTGTCATAGTACTCATCAAGAGTTTCAATAGTCTTGTTGAGTACGGCATCAAACCAGTCAATTGATTTTTTAGCATACTCGGGCTGAGGAATGTCGGCGGTCTTCCAGCCTTTTACCAGCCTGAAAGCATTCCATATTTTATTGCCAAAATTACGACCCTGTTCAGTCAGGCCTTCATCGAACAACAAATCGCCACCAGCCGGTGAGCAAAGTAGCATTCCCACCCTCACGCCGTCGGCTCCGTATTCGTCAATGAGCTTAAGGGGATCAGGCGAATTGCCCAGGGATTTTGACATCTTTCGCCCCTGTTTGTCACGGACAATGCCGGTAAGATAAACATGATCGAAGGGTTTTTCGCCGCGGTATTCATAACCCGACATAATCATCCTGGCCACCCAGAAAAATAATATTTCCGGAGCAGTAACCAGGTCATTGGTCGGATAATAATATTTGACATCAGGATTGTCGGGATGCCTGATTCCGTCGAAAACAGAAATAGGCCACAACCAGGAAGAGAACCATGTATCAAGTACATCTTCATCCTGGATAAGCTGATCAGCGGTCAAATCAGGATTTCCAGTTTTTTCTCGGGCCAGTTTCAGGGCATCGTCTATATTTTCAGCAACAACATATTCATCATCCGAAATATAAAAAGCCGGTATCCTTTGCCCCCACCACAATTGACGGGAAATGCACCAGTCTTTCACATTTTCCATCCAGTGACGGTAGGTATTCTTGAATTTGGCCGGGATAATCTGGATGTTATCGTTCATCACATTCTCCAGTGCAGGTTCAGCAAGGCCTTTCATCTTCATAAACCATTGCATGGAAAGTTTGGGTTCAATCACCGCATTGGTCCGTTCTGAGAAACCAACCTTGTTTTGATAATCCTCAATCTTCACCAGGTAGCCTTCATCCCTGAGCTGGCCGGCAATCAGGTCACGTACCTTAAACCTGTCCATGCCTACGTAAAGTTGGGCATTCTTGTTCAAAGTACCATCGTCATTGAAAATATCAATGCGCTGAAGTTTATGTTTAATCCCCAGCTCGTAATCGTTCACATCATGAGCAGGGGTTATTTTTAAAGCACCGGTACCGAATTCGCGGTCAACATATTCGTCCTGGATGATGGGTACATGACGGTTGACCAAAGGGACGATCACTTTTTTCCCTTTCAGGTGGAAATATCTCTCGTCCTCAGGATGAACACAAACGGCAGTATCTCCCAGGATTGTTTCGGGACGGGTAGTAGCAATGGTCACAAACTGATCAGAATCTTCAACCGGATAACGGACATAATAAAGCTTGGAATTTACCTCACGATAGATTACTTCCTCATCCGAAAGAGCGGTCTTGGCCTTAGGATCCCAGTTAACCATCCTGACGCCCCTATATATAAGCCCTTTATTATACAAATCAACAAAAACATGAATGACACTCTCCGACATTTCAGGATCCATAGTAAATTTGGTCCTGCGCCAGTCACATGAAGCACCTAATTTTTTCAACTGCTCAAGAATGATGCCGCCATGTTTGGTTTTCCAGTCCCAGGCATGTTTCAAAAACTCCTCACGGGTCAGATCGGATTTTTTTATTCCTTCCTTGCTCAGCTTGGCAACAACCTTAGCCTCTGTAGCAATAGAAGCATGGTCTGTCCCCGGAACCCAACAGGCATTTTTGCCCTGCATTCTTGCACGCCTGACCAATACATCCTGTATGGTATTGTTCAACATGTGCCCCATGTGCAAAACTCCGGTAACATTAGGAGGAGGAATAACAATTGTATAAGGTTCGCGTTTATCGGGGTCAGAATTAAAAAATCCTTTTTCCAGCCAATATTGATACCATTTCTCTTCTATCGCTGAAGGATCATATTTTGATGGGATTTCCATTTGTTTGTCCATTTTTGTTTTCTAAACCAATGTTTTCAAGCCAGCAAAATTAAATATTTCTATCCTAAAATTCACATCGGGCAAGAAATAAATAATATATGGATGGCAGAAGAAGTTATGCTCAGGTTTTTTTACTTTGAGTGTGAAAGATTTGAAAAAAATCGTGTAGGTTTGTAGTTTAAAAAAAAGAGTCGTGATTAGAATAAACAAATATTTACTGTTAGTCCTGATTTTATCATCAGTCTTATTTTCCCGTTGTGCTAAAATCGGCAATCCCAGTGGTGGGCCTAAAGATAATAATCCACCCAGGCTGATTAATGCTGAACCTGCAAATTACTCGACTAATTTTAAAGGGCAAAAAGTTGATATTTTTTTCGATGAATTTATAAAGCAGGATGATTATTACCAGAAGATGGTCATCTCGCCTCCCTTAAAATACCGGCCACAATTTCTGGTTAGAAACAGAGGCCTGGAAATTAACATTCAGGATACTTTACAGAACAATACCACCTATACCTTCAATTTTAAAAATTCATTGGCCGACAACAACGAAGGCAATATCCTGAAAAATTTTGAATATGTCTTTTCTACAGGGGTTACAGTAGATACATTGGGGTTGCGCGGGCAAATACTAGATGCTTTTAATCTGAAGCCCAGTAAAGATCCGTATACGGTTATGCTTTACGACAATCCGGATGATTCAGTGCCCTATAAGAGGAATCCTTCGTATCTGGATAAAACAGATGAAAAAGGGCATTTTTATATCAGAAATGTTAAACCACAGAAGTATCTCTTATTTGTCTTAAAAGATGCCAACAGTAATAATCTTTACGATTCCCCCAAGGAGTCAATTGCGTTTTCGGATAGTTTGCTGAATTTAAACCATCCGGCATATGTGGTTAAACATCCCAAATATTTCTATCCTGACGATACCATAGGCCATCCTGAAAAAAAATTAACTGCCGCCGATACAATTTTTGACCCTCAGGTCGTATTGCTTGCTTTTAATGAAAAGCCTAAAGATCAGTATCTGCAGGGATCGGAAAGAAAACAAAGGCAAAAAATTTCTCTTTTCTTTAATATTCCTGTAAAAGACAGCGTACAGCTTAGGCCGTTAGGCATTAAACCGGAAAAAAACTGGTATCTTAAGGAAAAAAGCCCCGAAAACGATACCATTCATTATTGGTTGACGGATACCAAAGGCAGCAAACGGGATTCGCGGAGGATCG
>JAUZOH010000309.1 GCA_030706565.1 Bacteroidota bacterium
CCTGAAATATATCCGGGAAGATTTTTAAATTTCCCTGCTCCAAACACGATTTTTTGCGGCATGGAAAAAACAAATGAAGAATTCATAGTTTAATGTAGATTTTAATACATAATAAAAAGGGAAAATAGCTCCTGGAGGCTTAATTTACTATTTATGGTTTTTGAGGAAATATATTCATTTTTAAACTTCAAACATACAAATATACTAATACAATGAAATTGTATGCAAAAAGATCAATTCCCGGTTAAGCAATTGGAAAATTATTCATAAATTTTATCATTAATTGAAAACTCAAAAATTTTTAAGATTAGTTTTATGAGAATTTCCAAAATTTAATTTTTAATAATCATTCAAAATTTTAACATACTTTAAAATATATTATATAATTAAAACAATAACCCTTAAAAAAATAGGTATAATTCAAAAAATATACATAAATATTAGTTTAATTCCCTTATTTCTGTTATTAATTTAAAATATTTCATATTTTTGCGGCATAATACGTTATATAAAAAATAAATTTTACCCCCAAAATTTTAGATTAATGGTACAAAAGTTTAGACTTTCTGTATTAAAGTTAAGGTATAAAATACCCTTTGTGATTTTAGCCTTAATAGCAATATGTGGAATATTCCTTCCTGGCCGGCATGTGACAGCACCGGTTGCCGGAGCTATAAACACAGGTGATGTGGCCTGGATGTTGACTTCATCTGCGTTAGTCTTATTAATGACTCCAGGTTTGGCCTTTTTTTATGGCGGTATGGTCAGATATAAAAATCTGGTGTCTACCCTGTTGCAGAATTTTATAGCCTTAGGCGTAGTAAGCGTACTGTGGATTCTGGTTGGTTTTAGTATAGCATTTGGGGATGATTTGGGAGGAGTGGTTGGCAATCCCCTTACCTATTTTATGTTTAAGAATGTAGGAGCTGCTCCAAATTCTGTATTTGCAGCAACTATTCCTTTTGCTTTATTTGCAATGTTTCAATTGAAATTTGCGATCATCACCCCTGCGCTGATTACCGGAGGACTTGCTGAACGTGTCCGTTTCAGTTCTCTTTTGTTGTTTATCTGCCTGTTTTCATTATTCATTTATGCACCCTTGGCTCATTGGACCTGGCATCCTGATGGTTTTTTAAGAAAGTGGGGAGTGCTTGATTTTGCTGGCGGAACCGTAGTACATATATCTGCAGGTTTTGCAGCTCTTTCCGGGGCAATGATGTTAGGCAAAAGGGCTCATATTGAAAAGCATCAGATACCGACTAATATCCCTTATGTTTTATTGGGCACCGGAATGTTGTGGTTCGGATGGTTTGGTTTTAACGCAGGTTCGGCTTTAGGTGCCAATGAATTGGCTACCACGGCCTTTGTAAACACGAATCTTTCTTCTGCTACAGCCATGGTTACCTGGTTGTTTTTAGACAGCCTCAGCGGTAAAAAACGTTCGGCTGTTGGTGCTGCTGTAGGTGCTGTTGTAGGATTGGTCGCAATTACCCCTGCTGCAGGTTACGTTGATGTGGGGCACAGTATTTTTATCGGTTTCTTCTCCTCCATTATTAGCAATATGGCTGTGAGGTTCAAATCAAAAACAAATATTGATGATACTCTTGATGTTTTCCCTTGTCATGGATTAGGGGGAATTGTGGGAATGATTCTGACCGGAGTTTTTGCAAAAGGTTCAGGATTAATTTATGGAAGTACTTCTTTGTTTTTACACCATTTATTAGCACTTTTAATTGTAAGCATATTTACTTTCGGAGGATCCTATCTTTTATATATGATTACTAATTTTATTGTTCCTTTACGGGTTACTCCGGAACAGGAAGAAAAAGGACTTGACATTACCCAGCATGGAGAAGAAGCCACCGACTGGAGAGTTAGAATGAAAAGCCTATGATTTAATTAATTGATATTTTTAACAGGCCCCGGATTTAAGTCAATTCGGGGCTTTTTGTTTATTGTTGGAGATAATCCGATTATATTTTTCCCCTTAAATAACTTTGGCAAGAGTTTTGCATAAGTATTTTTGTATGGTTCAACAATAAATTCTTAAGATCATGAAAACAAGATTATGCGTCTTAATTATGCTGTTAATGTCTTTAACGGCATTTCCTCAGAGGAGATCTCAAGACAACAGACAAGACAATAGACAAGATAATAAAGAATCAAGGCAACAGAATGCAACACCGGCAGGAAGAAGAGTTAGTTCAGGGGATAATGCCCAGAGAAAAGGAGAAACTTTCTCTTCCGAAAAGAAATCAGCTACCTTCAGCAATGATAATTACAGAAGCAGTTCAAACCGTGATTATTCTCAACCCGATCGGGGCAATCAGGGAAATAATCAGAACAGGG
Organism: Bacteroidota bacterium; assembly: GCA_030706565.1. Lineage (NCBI taxonomy): Bacteria > Pseudomonadati > Bacteroidota > Bacteroidota bacterium. The sequence goes on from JAUZOH010000309.1 coordinate 2,350, forward strand.
AACAAAACTGGGGCCAATATAAGAAGGAACAGAGAAACCGGGGTAATGAAAATGTCTATACAAACCCGGGCCATCAGGGGCAATACAGAACAGTACCTGCTCAAAGTTATTCGTCCCGGGGGCATCGATATGACAATACCCAAAGGTACAATCCTCCTCAACCCAACTACGGGAGATCAGGAAGGACCAATATCTATGTGAACAGTTATCCCCGTCATCAGGAAATTATCCATCATTATTCCGGAAATCCTCTTAGCCTGGAAATAAGAAGAAGCAGATATCCTTATCGTGCACCGGTTCGTCTTGATATTATCTGGGATATCCACATGTTTAATAATTTCAGAATCTGGTATCCCGATTTTCATCGCTGGCATTATGATTATGGTTATCGTATCCCTTCTGTTTCGGCATACGAGGCAGCAGAATATGATGGAGAAGTGGTAAGGGTATACGGAAGGGTTTATGAAGCTTATTATTCTGATTCTGATAATTTATTGTTCCTCTATTTCGGCGGTTTCTATCCCTATCAGGATTTCACTATTGTTATTCCGGGAGACGAAGCTTTCAGATATGGAGGGGATCCTGTACGCTTTTTCGAGCATCAACATGTAGCTGCTACCGGACTGATTGACTTTTATAATAATAAACCGGAAATGTGGCTTAAGCAAAGGCAACAGATTGAAGTTTATTAATATTAAGTCTTTCGCGACTTGAAAGATATGAAGAGGGTGGCTGATATTTTTTGGACACCCTTTTCTTATTCTTCATTTTTAGTTATTTAGGCTGTTTGTTCGTATAGCTAAACATCCAGCGAATACCAAATCTGTCCAGACAGGTACCCCAATATGCTCCCCAGAACATATCTTGCAGCGGTGCTTTTTGTGTTGAACCTTCAGACAATTCCTTAAAAAGCCTGTCCGTTTCTTCTCTGCTGTCCGGCTCAAGAACTATAGTGGTGTTGTTCCCTATCTTAAGCTCATGTCCCATGCTTTCTAACATGTCCGACCCCATAATAACGGTACCTCCTAAAATAGGCAAAGCCATATTCAATATGCAATCGGCTTCCTTATCCGAGAGTTTGGGCGATCCAGGCAGCATCGGAGCATCTTTCATCCTTGCCACAGGACCAATAAATTCAGTTTAAAAACTTTTTTATAGAAGTCAAATGCTTCCTCCGCATTGCCCTGAAAATTCAAGTAGATCGAAATTTTTGCCATTTTTTTCAGTTTAAATTTGTAATTATTTATCTGTGTAAATCCATACTAATCATGATTTTATCCTTAATAAATTTACATAGAATTTAATTCATATAAATATTGAAAGAACAATTTTACAGCTTTAAAATAATTCTCTGTGATATCAAATGGTTCTTGAGGCAGGTTGCAACTTTTTAAATCAAACTATCTGACCATTTGCAATAACTTTTATTAAAAGCGGGCCATTTATTCTCAGATTGACAAATAATTGTTTTCAAGACTTTTTTTAATTTATGTGGTGTTCTTATTTAATAGAATTATCTATTTTATAACTTTACAGAAATAAAATATCTTACAATCCTTAATGTAGAATATTTATAATATTAAGCTTATGAAAAAAAGTATACTAATTTTAATCATGTTGATTTTGCCTTTGGCTGTTTTTTCTCAAAGGAGATCGCAGGCAGATAACAATGCGAAAAGAGAAAAAAGGCAGGAATCAACTACTACCCAGCAAGGGGTAACAAATTCTCAAACTCCTAAGCCTTTTGAACAAAAAAAAGAAACCAATGCCAGCAGTCAAAAAGTTCAAACAAAGGATCAGGGGGCGGTCAATCCCGGTGAATCCGGTAGACGAAGCAGAAATACCCAGTCTGCTGGACAGGGGAGTCAAACCGATGTAAGTGGTCAAAAAGCCCAGACAAAAGACCAAAGCTCGGGCAGTACCCAAAATGCCGGATATGGAAGAAGTCAAAGAAATTCATCTTCAGGGCAAAGCGGAGAAACCAAAACTGGCGGTCAAAAAGCCCAGATAAAAGACCAAAGCTCGGGCAGTACCCAAAATGCCGGATATGGAAGAAGCCAAAGTAATCCATCTTCAGGGCAAAGCGGAGAGACTAAAACTGGCGGTCAAAAAGCCCAGACAAAAGACCAAAGCTCGGGCAGTACCCAAAATGCCGGATATGGAAGAAGTCAAAGAAATCCATCTTCAGGGCAAAGCGGAGAAACTAAAACTGGCGGTCAAAAAG
>JAUZOH010000310.1 GCA_030706565.1 Bacteroidota bacterium
CAAAGCCATTGCAGAGCGGGAAATTCCTCCGGTGATCATTGTAATGCCCGATGGCGGCGTAACCTGGTATATCAATGACAGCCAGAACCAGTATCGCTGGAACGATATGTTCACCCGGGAATTTATTCCATACATTGACGCCACTTACCGGACAAGGCCGGCAAAAGAATTCCGCGCCATAGCCGGACTTTCGATGGGCGGATACGGGGCACTTATAAATGCTTTGTTGCATCCCGATTTGTTTTCCTCATGCGTAGCCTTCAGTGCCGCTGTTTTCACGGACGATGAACTTGTTGCAATGGCGGGCAGCGAATACGCCAGAAGGTTTTCAAAATTGACTGATATAAACCTTAAAGGGCGGGAAAGGCTTACTTCTTATTGGCAAGATCACAGCATACTCAACCTGATGAAAACACTTCCGAAGGTTAAAACAACCTCCGTCAGATGGTACATAGACTGTGGAGACGACGATCACCTTTACAAAGGGAATGAAAACCTGCACATCCTGATGCGAGACTTAAACATACCCCATGAATACCGCGTTCGTGACGGAGCGCATACCTGGACCTACTGGAGGACAGGACTTCCCGACGGATTGAAATTTATTGGAGAGGGGTTTCACAGGTAAAAAACAGCCTAACCCATTATTTCTTATAGTATATAATCAATTGTGGCCTGAAAATACTGTTGGAATAGTTGGGAGAGGCAAATATGGCCGTGGCATTTTTCGTCCCCTTGCTGACAGATCCGATCAGTCCATTGTTTTCGATTTTGCCGTTGAGCCAATCCTTGACAAAAGGCGTGATATCCACATCAAACCAGCGATCGGCCCGGGGCCATCTGGAAAATAGCCCTTCCACAGTATCACTCTGGGGTTGGGTTGAATAAGTCACCAGTGATTCCCAATTTTCTGTAATCTTCTCATATTGCAATTTACCGTTGACATCACCTTTCATCTGGAGGCAATATAAGCGCATAACGGCCTTCAAAATCTGGGCATGTTTGGGTATTTGTTCAAGATCCCAGTAAATCAAAAATTTATCATTGCAGGAAGGATAATTGCCCTCGCGCATTTTTCCAAGGAAAAAGAAATCTCCTTTTCCTACCGGATTACAAAAATCGGGACGGCAACTGCTGATATAGGCTCCTTTAGTGGTTATGATCCGGAGGGAATCAATCTGATGGTCCCTGATAACTGGATTACCCAAAGCGAACCGGGTTACCAAAATCAAAATCCAGGACAAAAGGAACAAATGATTTAAAACCTTGTTTTTCAATTTAAACTCAACATATAAAATTAATAATCCCGGACAATGCTGTTTATTCTTCATAATAAAAAAGTTTTAGAAATCAATTTAACTCACCCTGACCCATCTAAACCCACCCTGATATTTCAGTAATCATTTATTAATAAATTAATTAGCAATATTTCATTTTTCCTTATTAATTGCTTAAAAGGTAATAAATTTTATATAGAAAACCGAATAAAATATAAGGTTACGAAACAGCAAAAAAGCATTTTTCACAAAGAGTTTAACGTTTATTGATATTTTTCCTTCAGGATTCAGTTTAAAATGTAAAGAAAAAGTTGGTTTATTTTGATAGTTTTACAAACTTTGCAAGCTTAAATTTTCATGCATGAATTTTCTTTTATGCATGAATAAATAAATGTAAGACAAAGACTTATAGCTTAAGGTCTAAGTCCGTTTTTTTGCATAGTATTTAGAAACATATTAAATAAAGAAAAAAATGAAACAATCAATTGCAATTTTGTGTGGAGGAGGACCTGCTCCTGGTATAAATACCGTTATCAGTTCAGTAGCAAAAACATTCTTGTTAAATGGATATAGAGTATTAGGACTACACGAAGGTTACAAGACTCTTTTTTCAAAAAATCCGCATTTCGAAGAATTAACTTTTGCCTTTGCTGATAAAATCAGCACTTTGGGAGGTTCTGTCCTTCAAATGAGCCGATATAAACCTAAAGACGAAGAATTCAACACAGATTTCTTTGTTCAGAACAATGTAAAATTGTTGGTTACCATTGGCGGCGATGATACTGCTTCAACAGCAAACCGTATCGGCAAGTTCCTGGAAAAAGCAAATATAACCATCTCGAACATCCATGTTCCCAAAACCATCGATAACGATTTGCCTTTGCCGGAAGGGATACCTACATTCGGCTTTGAATCGGCCATGAGCGAAGGTGTCAGGATTGCCTCAACCGTTTATGAAGATGCACGTACAAGCGGCAATTGGTTTATTGTTTCTGCTATGGGACGTGAAGCCGGCCATTTGGCCTTTGGCATTGGCGCTGCCTGCCACTACCCCATGATTATTATCCCGGAAATGTTCAACAAAACCGAAGCCACCATCGACAAGATTGTTTCGCTGGTTGTTTCAGCCATTTTGAAAAGAGAAATTCTGGACATCCCTTATGGTGCTGTAATCATTAGCGAAGGCGTATTCCACTTCATGAGTGACGATGAAATCAAAAACTCGGGAATTAACTTCACTTATGATGAACACGGACATCCCGAACTGGGCAACCTGAGCAAATCTCATATTTTCAATCAACTTGTACAAAAGAGACTGAAAAAACTCGGTATTGTAATTAAAAGCCGTCCCGAGGAAATGGGTTACGAATTGAGGTGCTGCCCACCTGTAGCTTACGATATGATGTACTGCAGCCAGCTGGGTATGGGGGTTAAGAAACTTTTCCTCGAAGGCAAAAAAGAATGTATGGTAACCGTTGACCAGGACGGGAAAATATCTCCACTTTTCCTGAAAGATGTTGAAGATGCTTCGGGTAAAGTTCGTCCACGTCTGGTAAACATTGCTTCCGAAAAAATCCAGATCGAATTCAACGAAGGATTGCACTATATCACTCCTGCAGACTATGAAGCTGCAAAGAAATTTGTTCCCAATCCTGAAGAATACGATTTCAAGAAAATTCTGAACTGGTAAAACTCAAGAAATATTCAATAACAAAAAAGGCGCTTCTTTCAGCGCCTTTTTTGTTATTGATCCCAAGCTTTTATAATTGAGGTGCATGGGCCAGCAAATAATTTTCTGCTTCACCACACCAGAAACCGTTATTTCTCTTCACTATTTCGTCCAGGCCGGCAAACAAAGGATCCGTCTTGCCTTTGGCTTCAAAATCATCAATAGCAGTAAGTTCGAGATTGACATGAGTATAAATAAGCTTCTTTCCCCCCGGGATATTGGGCAGATTCAGAGTAGTTTGGGCAGCAGCATTTAACCCCCCCACATGAGTGATCATCACAGCAGGGTTGATTTTCCCACAGCTCATCATATCAAGCGATTCAATCATATCATCGGTATTTCCGCCGCTGGTGCCCACTACGTGAGTAGATAAATAATGGACATTATAAAAATTAAATTCGCCAGAGAATTCTTTATTGGTAGGCCCGGCAAAGAAATTCAGGCAGCCGTCCTGTCCAAGCAGTTTCCCGCCCAATTCCACAACCGGTTTGACCGGGGCAAATACGAACACATCATCAAAGCCGTTGCCTCCGGCCAAATTTCTTAAATATTCATCAGGTTTTTCAATATCCCTGGTATTAACGAACCGGATATCGACTCCACTTTCTTTGGCTACCTGTTCATTAAAAACCGATTCTGCCCTTTTCAGGCGGCTGTCGTCTATATCGGTAATTACCAATAAGGAAGGCCTGCGGTCACAATGAATGGCATAATCAATGGCACCCATGCCCATTGGGCCAACGGCTGCCAGCATGGCCATCTTTCCGCCTTCGACAATGCCCATATTGTGGACATATTTTCCAAAAACCGTATGGTAAGAAGCGTGAAAAGCAGCGACAATACATGACATAGGCTCTGCCAGTGAAGCTTTAAAAAAGGCATCACCCTTATATTCCAGCATAAATCCCCCTTCCATCACCTCTTTGGGGATAACGATATACATGGAATCACCGCCGTAATATTTAAAGGAATAGCCCGGGGCATATCCCTTTCCCATATAGTTCATATTGGGTTGAACAGTAAAACGATGACCAGGTTTGTAAAGTTTTTTCCATTTTTCGCCGACTTCAATGATTTCACCGGAGAACTCATGCCCCACAATAGTAGGATTGACATCAATATCCTTGGGTACCCTTTTGTGTTCATTTCCCTGTAAAGAGGCTTTATAAGTCGACATACAAATACTGTCTGATATCACCTTGGCAAGTATCTCATCATCTTTCATCTCAGGCAGATCGAATGTTTCCAGCCTCAAATCCTTTTTCCCGTATAAACGGAGAGCTTTTGTTTGCATGACAATGTTTTTTAGCTATTAGTTTGTTTGTTAATGATTTACACAAGAATTCAAAATTTAAATTCCGCTTGAAATTACTCTTTTTACAGAAAGAATAGAAATAAAATGCAAACGATTTTCCTGACTTCAAGGAAAAATAAAAACCAGATAGTTAAAAACATTTTATATTTGCTTTAAATACTTTATACTAAGACGGCACAAAACGATCCGTCACCAGAAAATAAGAATGTAATGGAAACAGCTTTAATTACCGGTGCTTCAAACG
>JAUZOH010000311.1 GCA_030706565.1 Bacteroidota bacterium
AAAAAGATCTTTGAAATATTTGAAATTTAGTTAGTTACAAGCGATTTTCGATTAAACGGATTTCAATTTACACATTTGCTATTCTTAAAAAGAATTGCAAATGCATAAGGACAAATACGTTTTCGCTCAGTTAACATCCTTCCTGGATAGGAATAAGTTCAATTACATCGTTCGCAAGTATGACGGTGACAGATACGTGAAGCATTTCACATGTTGGAACCAACTGCTAGCTCTGATGTTTGGGCAATTGTCAAATCGTGAAAGTCTGAGAGATTTGATCCTCGCACTTGATGCTCATTACTCCAAATCTTATCATTTAGGTCTGGGCAAGAATGTATCAAAATCATCTTTGGCCAGAGCCAATCAAGACAGAGACTATCACATCTTCGAAGAGTACGCTTACTATCTAGTGAACGAAGCCAGACAGAAACGAGTTTCTGACATCTTCAAACTTGATGGTAATGTCTACGCTTTTGACTCAACGACGATCGACTTATGCCTTTCCGTATTCTGGTGGGCAAAGTTCCGCAAGAAGAAAGGTGGAATCAAAGTGCACACATTATACGATGTAGAAACACAGATTCCAGCATTCTTTCATTTTACCGAAGCCTCTGTACACGACTCAAATGCAATGAAGGTGATTCCTTATGAATCAGGCTCTTATTACATATTTGACCGTGCCTACAACAACTTCAGGATGCTGAACAAGATTCATCAGATAGGATCTTTTTTCGTTGTCAGAGCAAAGAAGAATCTTCAATGCAAGGCCATCAGATGGAAACGCAGGTTCCCAAAAAATGTGCTTTCAGATGCAACGATTGAATTGACTGGCTTTTATCCCAGGCAATACTATCCAGAACATCTTCGATTGGTCAGATTTTGGGATGAAGAACAAAAACGTGAGTTTGTATTCTTAACCAATGCGATGCAAATCTCTGCTCTGCAGGTTGCTGAACTTTACAAGAATCGCTGGCAAGTCGAGCTTTTCTTCAAGTGGTTAAAACAACATCTTAAAATCAAGAAATTCTGGGGTACTACTGAAAATGCTGTTCGGATTCAAATTTACGTTTCCATATGTACTTACTGCTTGGTAGCTATCGTCCAAAATGACATGCAACTTGACAGAAGTACATATGAGGTTTTACAGATTTTGAGTATATCGTTGACCGACAAAACGCATCTTCGGGACCTCTTCGATAGAACTAAATTTCAAAATGACAAAGAACATTTTAGGCTTAATGAGCCAATTTTGTTTGATTTTTAATAACGTCCCGATTTTAATTGGACACTAGTGTCATGTCAATTATAATATGACGTAATAAATAGTTTTGTATCTTTATCAAAAAAACGATGGTAAAGTACAAAGTAACCCTCACCCAGGAGGAAAGAGAACAATTGAAAGAAATAACCAGAAAAGGCAGTCATACCTCAAAGAAGGTTATTCATTCGCTTATTTTGCTCAATGTTGACGAAGGTCAATATTCTGAAAGTCAGCAGACAAATGAGGAAATATGCAGAATACTTAAAATTGGAATGAGAACTATAGACAGGGTAAAAAGTCGATTTGTTCTTCAAGGATTTGATGCTGCTCTGGACATAGCACCGACAAGTCGTGTTTATCGAAAGAGAATAGACGGAGAAACTGAAGCGCATTTGGTTGCGATCGCATGTGGAAAGCCGTCAAAAGGATATGCGAAGTGGTCATTAAGGCTACTTGCGGACAAGATGGTGGAATTGGAATACGTTGAAAAGATATCGTATGAGACAGTCAGGAAAGTTTTAAAAAAAACGAACTTAAGCCTTGGAGAGTAAAAGAATGGGTGATACCACCCAAAGAGAACAGTCATTTTGTTGCAGCCATGGAACAGGTTCTGGATGTTTACAAACGACCATTCAATAAGCTAAGACCAGTTGTGTGCATGGATGAAACGCCAAAACAGCTGATAAAAGAAGTTTACAAGTCAGTGCCGGTAAAGCCCGGATTTGAACAAAGGGTTGATTATGAATATTCACGTTGCGGAGTATGTAATGTTTTTATGATAAATGAGCCATTGGCAGGGAAGCGTTTTACCAAGGTCACCAATCAGAGAACCAAGAAAGATTGGGCTTTATTGGTTCAATATATTTGCGACAAATTATATCCTAAAGCAGAGATTATTACACTGGTAATGGACAATCTTGCCTCCCATAGTGCAGCCGCATTATATGAGACCTTTGAACCAAATGTAGGAAAGAGAATATGGGATCGTTTTGAGTTCATTTACACTCCAAAGCATGGGAGTTGGCTGAACATGGCTGAGATTGAGTTGAATATACTAACAAAACAATGTTTTAATCGAAGAATTGACAGTATCAGGACAATTAAAACTGAGGTGAAAGCTTGGCAAAATGACAGGAATCATAAGGACACGAAAATTAAATGGCAGTTTACAACTGAAAATGCCAGAGTAAAACTACATAGTCTTTATCCGTCATTTAACGATTGACATGACACTAGTGTATTTTTTCTTACATCGAACTGACGTTAATTTAAGTTCTTTTACCTTGGGGATCACATAATTTGATGAGTATGCATTAATATACTGATTATCAATGTTTAAACAAATTTAAGTTTGCATAACTTATTATTATTCAGTGATATATATGTTGATAACTTAAACTCTTAATTTGCATTGATAATAAATGTATTGTATAAATATAACAAGTAGCCAGTTCTGACAAAAAAGATATAAAGATTATTTAATTACTTAGCAATTTATTGTTAATTAATATTAGTAATACCATTTAATTAGTATAAACATTTAAATTCTATTTTAATAGATTCAATAGGAATTATCTTATGCGACGGAACTGCTATAATGAAAAAATTAACTGAATAGGTTATGAAAAACAGAAGAGTATGAAGGAGACTAGCAAAAAGTTGCTGAACTCAGTTATAAAAGAGAAGATATTGTGGATAAGGCTTCTGAATTAGGAAAACTATAATGGCTTGAAAAAAAGTGCATAAAAGAACAAGTTTTCCAGGCAATGAAAACAAAATTTAACTGAAAAGCATAGAGATTATTCGATTAAAGAGCGTCGAAATGCAGAAAGAACCTCTCTGCTCTGACTGAAATTTTATGATAAAAGGATATAACTTACTGAACAGAATAATTGTCGGTAAACATTGTACTAAAAAATGCTTATTATGCCCCAGTAATATAAATTATTATTAATAACTTAACTTTTTATTCTGATTTCTAAGTTCATTTATAGTAATAATTAATCTAATATATTGCGACAAAATGATTTCTTCCCACTTGTTTAGTATAAAATTTATTGCCTATATTTTATGTCGAATCGGCCTTGAGTTATCTGTACTGATGAATCGTTATTCTCTATAATTGTATTATTATCAGGATTGTATCTCAATGCTTTAAAATTAAACAGCCCAGACACAATCTTATTTATAGTATCATATTTTGTAATTTCTAAGGTACCAGTCGCCGATAAAGAATCTGTTTTATAATAGCAATTGTCTATTTTATCTAAAAATCGTCCTGAATGGTTATAATTATTTAGATCATATATTCCTACATTTAAAGGAGAATGAATATAAATATTAACTGTTTGGTTAGTTTGGTCGCCTATTTTTAAAGCATTAATACTAAAAAAATTTTTATCTATAAAAATAGACAAATTGCTGTATGGATATGATAATCCTCCTCCTTTTAACCAAAGGTTATTGTTTACTAGGCATCCAAATGTATTTTTACCCTCTTGTGTTTCAGGAGGTAATGTGTCATTTTTTTTGCAGCACGAATATGTCAGAATTAATAAAAATAGCAATGATAAAATTGTCAATTTTAAACATTTCATGGTTACTCAAGTCTTATTTTAAATTTCCTTCATTTGAAAATATACAAATGATTATATAAATTTTTTTCTCCATCACTTCAAAGTTATAATAATTTATTTGAATTATTATTAATTTAAGTTTCGCAACTAAATATTTCCATAAACAGACTAAAATTAAAAGTCAGTGATTTATTGTCCTGCAATTCTTATATAAGGAGCTAAACCAGGCCGGTGATTCATTAAAAAGTTCCAGGACTTTTAATTTCTATCGTTGATTCATTGAACCATTTCAAACTGCCTCAAACCTTTCAATCCATTTCTAACCATTTCTAACCACCTCAAACTATTTATCTTCAAGGCCAGTGTCATGATATTCATTTACGCTGAGAAAAACCTGAGTTTCACTGAGTATTACCATGAAGCAGTATCCCATTATAATCCCTTTTTGCTACTTGCGAAACTTCAATTATTAATCTAACGTGAGTTCGACGTAAGTGAATTATTATTAAGCCAAATTATCAATAATTTCGATATTGAGAGAGGGTTTCTTGGGGAAAAAAGAATAAGTAATTAAAGTTGAGAGCAAGTTGGTAATAAAATTGGCAAAACTGCGATGTCTGGTATGTTCTACTTGACACATATTTTTTAATTCGTAATTGACAGTTTCAATCAAAGCTCTTTTCTTTAAAAGAATGTTATCCCTTATAAGCATTAGGCT
>JAUZOH010000312.1 GCA_030706565.1 Bacteroidota bacterium
AAAGAAAAAAAGGCATGTTTTTAAATATTGTTATAAACTTATTGCAAACCAACTAAATCTGATTAGTTTAGGAATACTTATATTCAAAACAAATGGAATAATTTTATATTGGGTTTTCCCGGTGTATTCAAGATAACCTTTCAATTCATTTGTTAAAATTTTATCTTACAGATATGTTCTTACTATGAATAGAACGACCAACAAACATACGGGTATTATGCTCCATAAAAAGCCAAAGAGTAATGGAAATCCTGCTGCTTTAATAATCGAGCCCAGGTAAGCCGGATACCTGACTATTTTATATAATCCGGTCTCACAAACATCATTTTCTCTGTCAGTTGGAATCCTGATTGTACTTGAGAAAAATTTATTCTGCTTCTGCGCAATAAGAAATAAAAGTTGGCCTAAAATAGTCAGAATTATGCCTAGTAAATTTATACTCCAGTGAAAACCAGGAGACCAATGATTACGGCCGGAATCAAGTCCGGCCGTAATATACATTGAATAAGCAACTTCTAACTGTAATTTATTTATAAGAGAAATGCCAGGGCGGGCTTTTTGTTCAACAACCCTCTATTCTCAACGAAGAGGAATTAATGCTTCTATAATGTTAGTAAGAGGCTAAATTTACTGAAAGCCTTTCCCAATATTTAGGGGCGTAAACAAAAATATCATCCGAGGTAAAAGGTATATTGTCTTTTCCGGCATATATCTGTATCAGGTTGGAAGTATTAAAATTCATAATTCCAACTAAGGTTTTTGTTTCCCCATTGGGTATGGCATGAAGTGTGATGGAATTAAATTTATTACTTCGAATAATATCCCCCCCGGTTCCTAATGGATCATCTTTGGAGGCACCCCCCTTGCTGGAAAAAATAAAGGTGGAGTCTGTATTCCCAAATACGGTAGTATGAGGCATTTCAGGAAAATTTCCGTTAAATCCTGTCCAGTTTTGATCAAATATTGGAGCCATTAATGGATTATTGCTTCCTTTAATAATTCGGCCCACCTTTATTCCTCCAATACCTGAACTGGCAGTAGAATAGTCTATGTTATTGCTTCCACCAAAATTAAGATAGGTTAAGTTGTTTGAACCAGCCATGTCAATAGTAAAATTGGAATATTGTTCCGGCAATTCAAATTCCTGATAATAAAACATAGGGATGGAGACAAGGTAAATCATATTGACATCCTGGGCAATATTTCCATTCAAATTAATATTGACCGTACTGTTTTGGCTGAAATTAGCAATACGTTCTGCAGAGGACCAGGCAAAATTATTATTATCAATGATTGCTAAATTATTCATTTGATTTTCCCAGGTACTACATAGCCTTATATCGAGGAATTTGATGACAAAAACACTGGGGGTAAGGCTGGTTATATAATCCCCGAATTGGGTATACCTGTCAGTTGTTGAATAAGTCTTTGATAGACCTGAACTCTTTTCAATTAATCCGCTCTTGGGGTTTGTTAAATTGTATGTCATACTGCATACTAATTTTCCACCTTTTTCTTTTGAACAACTACACACAAGTGCGATGATAAGAAAATACAATATTCGTTTCATATTGTTTTTTTATTTGGTTTAACATTATTGGTTCATAGTTAACCAAATATACTTTTTTTTTCTTATTTTTTATTTTTATTGATGATTTTATTTGATGCAGTATTTTAAAATGTATCAATAGATTTGTTGTTGTACAAAATCACCTTGAGTTCTGTTTCAATAAAAAACTAGTGATTATAAATATCCCTGATCACCAGCCCGGCAATGGTAAAGCCAAAAATAGCCGTAATATGTGCGGTAGTTCCATTGATAACAGCCTTGGTGCTGCACCATTCGTGATTCGACAGTTCCGGATTACCTGTAAGAAATTTTGCTTTTGGACATAAACATTTATCGGTTCCGCAAGTGGTTCCCGATCCTTTATTGTCGAGCACCTCGTCACTGTATACGCATAGAAAGGGTTTATCAGGAAGGGCGCCTCGTCTGATCATTTTACGAAGGCGCGCCGCCAGCGGGCAGCCCTGTACTTTCCAAAATTCGGTAACCTTTATGCGAGTCGGGTCAATCTTAAGCGAGGCCCCCATCGATGAAAAAAATACGCTGTTGGTTTTGGTAGCCATACGGATAAGATGCACTTTACTACTCAGACTGTCAATGGCATCAATAATGTAATCGTAGGTTTCGATATGAAAAAAATCGTGATTGTCCTGATTGTAAATTTGCTGAATAGCAGTCACTTCTGCATTGGGGTTAATTTCCAGCAAACGGGCTTTAAGCACTTCTACTTTTATTTTGCCTATTGTTTTGGTCGTAGCGTGCAATTGCCGATTAATATTTGTTATACAAACCCTGTCTGAATCAACAATTGTTATTTTCCTTATTCCTGTACGCACCAGACTTTCTGCACACCAACTTCCCACACCACCAATTCCGAAAATAATGACACTTTTTTGAGCCACTTGTTCCATTTTTTCGTCGCCGAATAAAAGCGAAGTACGTTGAAATATTCCTTTTTCGATGTTCATGTTAAATTCCTGATAAATTCGGGCAAAAGTAACGAAAAAGAAAGAACCTGGAATGATTTTTATACCGGTGCCCAATAGTTGGCTATGCATTTTTACATTCCTTCCTTTCCGACAGCAACTTTTATTTTGCTAAGGATTGATGATTGTTCTGTTCCAGTCTTTCTTCAAAATATATAACAAAAATACTATCCGGGAAACTTTCATTCAGATTTTGCGCTTAAAAGAAAAGCACGGACTTGTGCCGTGCTTCTCTTTTAAATGATCTGTATTCGCTTATCAGAGAACGATATTTTTGCTCATCTGCATCAGGCTGCCGTTTTGTATATCTACGGGTTTCAGGGTGAAAGTATAGGAATATTCACCGGCAGGGATGGTATATTCCGGGTGGGTCTTTGCACCCCAGCTGTTGTCGCCGCCTACGCCCATTTGTTTATAGTCGATGTTGAAGTAGGTTTCTGACCTTTTGGGCATATCAACAGGATGGGCATGGGCCTGGTCCTTGTCATCACCCGAATCAAGGTCGTCAACAGAATGATGCAGGGCACTGCTTTCTATTAAAGGCATGCCTACGGCCATCAGCCCGATTCCCTTGTCATTGGTTACTGCAAACCAGCGGACATCGGTTTTGTTGCCAATTTCCTGCGGGCGGACATACGGGAAGATAGCTTCACCGCTAACTTTGGCTGTATACAGGCCGACATTGGCTCCGCTCTTTCTGTCCCAATAATTATCCCAAGGGCCACGGCCAAACCAGCTGATATTTCCAAAACCGGCAGGCATCACCAGCTTCATGCCGAAACGCGGAATTTCGGGCAATTGGCCTGTTCCCGGTACCAGATGCCCGGTGATTTGTATTTCGCCATTGCCGGTGATGGTGTATGTGGTTAAGTATTTGGAAGACACATCAGGCAGTGAAGAAATTACTTCAATCCTGACTTTACCATCGTCAATCTTTTTAATATTCACGGATTCCACCTTCTGGTTGGCCCCGGCCTTACGCCATACCTTGCAACGGATCTGCAACTTGTTGCCATAATCGTTATCGGTGGGTGCACGCCAGAAATTAGGTTCCGGGCCTTCTTTCAGCAATGAGGTTCCCTTGTACTCGAAAGAGTCAAGCTTTGCCTTGTTTTTATCGAAAACAACGGTAAAGTCATTGCCGGTAATCCTGGCTTTTTCTTTGCCGTTTATCAGTTTGACAGTTGCCTGTTTTGTTTGTACGGTTTGGGGAATCTGATAAAAAGGAAGCCTGAACTGTTGCCAGGCAACTTCAAAGCCTTTGTTTATCAAGGGTTGATCTTCTTTCAAGGCCAGACTGGTGTTTAGAAAATATTCGACGCCATTTTGCGGATTTTGAACTTTGTAGGGTAGAACGACATCCGAACTATCGTGCGGGTTGACGGACAAATCGCTTATTGTTCCGCTGCTGATGGTTTGATCATCAGCTTTAAGCTCCCATTTCAGGTCGAAATGATCCAGGTTGGTGAAATCATACTTATTAACCAGGCGGATGATTCCTTTTTCAAGATCAACCGGTTTTACCTTGACATACTGATATACCTTTTTCACTTCCCAGGCACCTGCATGTGGCGCACGGTCGGCAGATACCAGCCCGTTATCGCAGAAATTGCCATCGCTGGGCGTGCCGGCAGGGCCCCAATCGCCACCATAAGCCCAGAAAAATTCTCCTTTTTTAGTTTTCTGGGCCATGCCTTGGTCAACCCAGTCCCAGATGCAACCGCCCTGAAGGTATTTGCTGCTTTCAATGACATCCCAGTAATCCTGAAAATTTCCAGTGCTGTTTCCCATGGCGTGGGCATATTCGCACATGATCAGCGGGCGTTCTTCTGTTTGGGCAGTGTATTTTTTCAGATGGTCAATTGGCGCGTACATCGGACAATATATGTCGGTAAAAGGTTCCAGCCCTGCCCGTTCATATTGAACAGGACGAGAATGATCGCGTTGCTTAAGCCAGCGGTAAGTATTCTCAAAATTAATGCCGAAACCGGCTTCATTG
>JAUZOH010000313.1 GCA_030706565.1 Bacteroidota bacterium
GAATAAATATCCCCATCAACAGTCACTGTTTGCTTTTTGCCATTGTCAAGCAAAAATGGCATAAGATTGATGGCCTGTCCATTAATTGTAAAATCATTCCCGGCAATGTTACAGGTCAGATTGTCCAGTTTTACATCATGATTTGCCAGTAATTTCCCGGATATTCCGGAAATAGTATAAGGATTACCCTTCACCTTAAGACTTACGTCATGAAAAACCGTTTCCCCCTGAATCAATGCGTTTAAAATATCATTTCTGGAAATCTGGGCATAACTTTTAGGTTTCCCGGAAATTTTAAGTTTGGCGTCAATTGTTCCCTCGGCTTTTTCAATGGTATCAAGGGGAAGATAATTGAGCAGGTCGGAGGCAACGATATGCGATGAAGCATCTATCGTAAAATATGGATTGTTGAAATTTACCATTTTCAACTTGCCGGATACCTGGCTTTCTCCAAGTTGCGAACTGAAATTTTTCAATTCTATAGTTGATGACTCGAAATCATTTCTAACGCCATTGCTGTATATTCCCAGTACTTTAAGATCTGTCAGTTTCAGCCTTGAATCTTTCTTTTGGAATTTACCATCAGAAATTTCAAAACTTGCAATAATATGAGGCTGATGACCTGAAGCCAGACTGCCGCTGATATGACTGTTAAAAATAAGGTTACCTGAACCTTCATATTGCCGCAGGGGAGCACTAAACTGTTGAGGTAAATTTGCAATAAAACGGTCTATGTCCAGATTTAAACCTTCCACATTAAGGTCTATGCTTTTTTGCTTTCCAAGTATAAAGCCTCCATCTACAAAAAATTTCATGTCATCCAGAATAAATTTCCCTTTTTTGATTCTGTACTTTTTACCTGAGACATCAAATTGAAAAGAAAGTTTTATTTCTGGCCGGTTCAGATATTGAAATTTTCCAATAATCAATTTTTGCATTCTTAACAAACCTTCTTCACTAAGCTTGAAATCGGAGCGGAAGAAATCGCCTTTAAGCCGGCTATGTTTAATTGAAGCTAACAAGTGGACATTAGTCCCAAGATTATATAATTGGAAATTGACATCGGTAAGCTTAACATTTCTTAAAGCCAACTGGAAATTCGAAGTTTTATTCTGCCTGACAGGCTTTAAAATATGGTAATTATCGTGGCCGGCTTTATCTATAAACAGGTTTAGATTGCCATTGTCCAAATGAATATTTTTGATCTTATAATGTTTGTCAATAATATTCCAAACATTGAATTCCAGAAATAAATTCCTGGCTTTGAACAAGGTGTCGGTATTTACTTTGCCAAAAGAACGTCGATTGAATTCCCGGGTGGATTTAGCCACAACATCTTCAAATTGAAGGGATGCATTAGGAAATTTGCGGATAAGCGAAAGATGAACTTCTTTTACAGCAACTTCTGATTTGAGATATTTATTCAATTCATTGAGTGCAACCCTGGCCACCTCGTCTTCATAAAAAAAAGCAATGATCACACCAATACCAATAACAAGAAATATCAGTGCCGAAAGACTGATTGCAAAATATTTTAAAAATTTCAGCCCATGTGAAAAATGTAATCTTTTAACCATCAAAGAATAATACTTATTTTTTCTTTTTAAGATATTCTTTATAACAAATATTTATTCTTTCATAGATCTCATAATCCGTTCCCTGTAAGACAAAAATATTGGGGATACCGCAAAATTTCATGAAATCGTAAACTTCTTTTCCTTTCAGGCCTGTAATATCCCTGACGATAGAAGCATTATATTTTTTCTCCAGCTGCTTTTGAAGATTTTCTTCCTGCTGAAGTTCGGCTAATTTACGCATTGACTTCCCTTCTTTGCTGAATAAATTATATAGCATCGTAATGGGGCTTCCTATGGGTATTGAGGCCTGAGGTTTTAATGTTATCAAATCCTTCCTTTCAACAACAGCAGCCTTGGGATTAAATTTGGGCGTTTCCGGAAGTTTCAGGTCAATTACCTTTTGCCTGAACTGCTGATAACTTCCCAAGGAATAAATGGTAACTTTCTCAATGGAATAAACACGTTTCTGAAGCAGAATAAAAGGGCTGGAGGTATAATTACCCCAGAAAACTGAAGCAGGTATCTTACGCGTAAAATATCCTATGCTTGAAATACTCAAAGTATCTGAACGGTGAACAAAAAGGCTGAAGAAACCAAGACTGTCGCTTAAGGTACCCATCTTGGATTTTATGATTACGATACGTGCAAGTGAAACAGGACTATTGTCATCCTGGTCCCGGACCTGGGCATAAACTTTTTTATACTGCCCCGAATAATAATCAATTTGAGCAAATATAGGCTGACTAAGGGAAACAGCTAAAACGACCATACCCGTAAAAAGTCTTAATTTTTTAATGTATTTTACCAGCACTAACCGAAAAACTTTTGTATGTCTGATAGATTGAAAAAGATTCATTAATTATCAATTTGTATTTATAAGAAGTAAAAAACTTCTTCATCATTAAATCATTTAACCTTTAGGTTTTCCTCAGAAAACAAATAGAATAGAACAAAAAGCCTTTAAACTTAAAAAAATTAATTTATTCTGCCTTTTAAATTTATAAACTTGTTAATGTCAGATTTATTATTAAACAAACATCTAACACTCTTTCTTTAAACATTAAATTTTATAATATCCTTGCTTTTCTTCCTGTCAACTCAGTTATCCGCTGTAAGCAATAACGACTAAGCTACAGATTGATAATTTGTCTGCAACATCAATTTCTTCCGCTAAGACAAACAAAGATACATTTCAATTTTAAATTATCCTCAATTAAATCGGGAAACCTAAAACTAATTTCAGGTTCACTGAAGCCTGCCGGTTTATTAAACTTTTACCAGGAACTGACTTCTGCCCATTATGTATAGGGCTGATATTTAATCCGGCTGAAAATATTTCCGTAATTGTTCATTAAAAATCCGGATCAGGCTCAGAATTTGCTTTTCTTTTTTTTCATAGGTGCTTTTACTAACTTTACAGGTCTATATAAACTTCCGTTTTTACTGTGATGCTCAAAATGAAATTAATGTTGAAAAAATTCAACTATTTAATATTAGCTGTTATACTGATTGCACTTGCCTGGATTTCTGAAAAAAACCTTTTGCAAAATAAGTACAATCAGTTTGATGTTGAAGAATTCCAGCAAACTATCCACAAAAAAGAAAATGGGATACAAAAATTAATGGAGGACATCGCCGTTAATCTGAAAACCACCTCTTATAAAAAGTATTTCGACGAAAATTCCAGGTTTTTTGAAAACTTACATAAAAACAAAGGATACATCCTGCTTTTTTATAAAAATGACAGCTTAAAATTCTGGTCTGACAATTTGATTGACATAAGCAATAAATTCAGCCAGTCAAAATTTGTCCGTAATTTTATTCACCTGAAAAACGGATGGTTTATATGCAAGACTCAAAAAAACGGCAATCAGATATTAGTAGGCCTTATTTTAGTAAAATACGATTATGCCCTTGAAAACAAGTTTCTAAAAAATACTTTTCAGGAAGATTTTCGCCTTAATCCGTCGGTTGAAATAAACTACCACCAAACCAAACATAATTTTAAAATTGAAGATTTATCAAAGCACTATTTATTCTCCCTGAATTTTTCAAATGCTACCAAAATTAAATTGCTTCAGTTTTACCTACCTATTTTTCTTTATCTCTCTGGCTTGATTTTCTTACTGATATCATTCATACAGTTAATTAAACGAATTTCAAAACCCAAAATTAAAAAATGGACCATCTTACTGCTGGCATTTCTGTTATTTGGCCTCAAATTTATTATGGTTCAATATCAATGGCCTGATGTCATCTACTCGCTGGAACTCTTTTCCCCCAAATACTTTGCCATATCCAATTTTTTACCTTCCCTGGGTGATCTGTTACTAAGCTCTATATTTGCTTTTTACATTGTTTTTATTTTTTACCGGGAATTTCATTTTTATGTACATCTGCTTACAAAATTCAAATTAAGGGCATACGCAATCAGATACATTCTGTTATTATCATCGGTTGTCGGTTTCTTTTTGACTTATTATCTTTTTCATTCCCTGATACTTAATTCAAATATTACCTTTGAAGCCAGTAAGATTCTAGATCTGAGTATTTACAGTTTCGTAGGCCTGTTGGTAGTTGCCTTAAATTTCACATCCTTTGCACTATTGGTCGATAAAACAACAATTTTTTATAAAACTTTTTTTAATCTTACCACTCTTATCATTGAATATGTTATTGCCATAAGTGTTTTCTATGTCTTAGGCAGAATCGCAGGATACAAACTGGATATTTTTTCAATTCTTTTCCTCATTTTTATCATTGGTTTTATTGCTTTTATCAGGTCTAAGAAAAAATATATTTACCAATATTCAACTTTCGCATTGATCGCTTTTTTGTTCTCCTTTTATACTGTCATTTTCATCACCCAGACTACAAAAGTTAAGGAAAGGAACAATAAAAA
>JAUZOH010000314.1 GCA_030706565.1 Bacteroidota bacterium
ACGGGACAAAGATATGGATGATAAGGAATAGAGTTTCCTATAGGAGAATCCGCCATGTGCGGATCCTTTCGACATTATAAATTAAAATGCTCATGTTTGCGGATAAAACACAAAGGTAAAATAGCAAACATGAAGTTTTATAGATTGTTTAAAATTAATTAAATAATTATGTATGAAGTATAAAGTTTACGCATATTTGTTTTTAGCTTTTTCCTGTAGTATGAGTTGTTTTGCAGGAACTGTGCTGCCTGTAACGATTGAAAATTTACAGTGTGAGCACATGGAGGGCCCTTTAGGAATAGATGCGCCGAATCCAAGATTATCATGGCAGATCAACGACCTTCGCCAGGGAGCAAAGCAGAAAGCATACCGGATTTTAGTGGGTACTGATTCCCTGGAAGTGCTCAAAGGAGTGGGCAAGGCATGGAATACCGGAAAGATTAAATCGGACCGGATGCTGGTGGCTTATGGGGGAACTGCGCTTCAATCCTTTACCAGATATTATTGGTGTGTAGAAATATGGGATAAGGATAAGAAAGCGGTCAGATCTTCAGTTGCTGCTTTTGAGACAGGTTTTATGCCTGATGGAACCTGGAAAGGGAGCTGGATTTCGGATGGGCAGGATAAGGATTACAGGCCTGCTCCCTATTTTAGAAAGGTTTTCTATATCAACAAGAAAATTAAATCGGCCAGGGCTTATATCGCTGTGGCCGGTCTGTATGAGCTTTATGTTAATGGGATAAAAGCAGGGAATCATTGCCTGGATCCTATGTTTACCCGTTTTGACCGCCGGACATTGTATGTTACTTATGATGTAACTTCCCGGCTTGAGATAGGTAAAAATACATTGGGCGTAATATTAGGAAATGGCTGGTATAACCTTCAATCCACTGCAGTGTGGTATTTCCACCAGGCGCCCTGGAGGGCAAGGCCTGCATTTTGCATGGATCTTCGTGTTACTTATGATGACGGGTCTGTTGAAACACTTACTTCCGATGCCAGCTGGAAAACTTCATCCAGCCCCATTGTTTTAAACAGTATTTATACGGGCGAACATTATGATGCACGGTTGGAGCAGCCCGGATGGAACACGGCCAGCTTTGATGATTCCGCGTGGAAGCCGGCTTCGCTTCGTTCTGCGCCTTCCTCACATATCGTTGCTCAGATTTTATATCCTATCCGGAAAATTGAAACAGTACCCACTAAGAATGTGATTAAGATCAATGATACAACTTATGTTTTCGACCTGGGCCGGAATATCGCTGGAGTAAGTCAATTTTCTGTTGCCAGCCCGACCGGGACTATTTTTAGATTAAAACACGGGGAACGTTTGGATGATGATGGCCGGGTAAATATGTCCAATATTGATGTCCATTATCGTCCAACGGATGATACGGATCCTTTTCAGACTGATATTTTTATTTCCGGTGGCAAAGGAATGGAAACATTCGTTCCTCATTTTAATTACAAGGGTTTTCATTATGTTGAGGTTACAAGCAGTAAACCTGTTGAGCTAAACAAAGAGAATTTAACTGCATACTTTATGCACAGTGATGTGCCTCCTGCCGGAAAAATAAACTCTTCCAACCCTACATTGAATAAAATCTGGTGGGCAACGAATAATTCTTATTTGTCGAATTTGTTTGGTTATCCCACCGATTGCCCACAACGTGAAAAAAATGGTTGGACAGGAGATGCCCACACTGCCATTGAAACCGGGCTTTATAATTTTGACGGGCTTACTATTTATGAGAAATGGCTTGCAGACAACCGCGATGAGCAACAACCCAACGGGGTTCTTCCTGCCATTATCCCTACCAGCGGATGGGGATATCATTGGGCAAACGGTCCCGACTGGACCAGTACCATCGCCATTATCCCTTGGAATATTTATTTATTCTATGGCGATTCGAAATTACTTGCTGCATGTTACGACAATATAGTTCGTTATGTGAACCATATTAATGACTTAAGTCCTAATGGCCTTACTTCGTGGGGACTGGGAGACTGGGTACCTGTTAAGTCAAAATCCCCGGTTGAGTTTACTTCCTCCGTTTATTATTATACGGATGCAAATATACTGGCCCAAACTGCAAAGCTGCTTGGAAAACAAGCCGATTATGAAAAATATTCTGCTTTATCATCTAAAATAAAAGATGCTATCAACGCAAAATATTTGAATAAGGAAACGGGTATCTATGGGCAGGGTACTCAGACGGAATTAAGTGTTCCTTTATTTTGGGGTTTAGTTCCGGATGAATTGAAAGAAAAAGTGGCTGCAAACCTTGCAAAACGGGTGGAAGCTGATGGCTTTCACCTGGATGTCGGATTATTGGGAACCAAGTCTATTCTTAATGCGCTTAGCCAATATGGTTATGCCGATGTGGCTTATAAGGTGGCAGCACAGGAAGATTACCCGTCCTGGGGCTGGTGGATTAAAAATGGGGCCACTACCTTATATGAAAATTGGAAAATAGGGGCTAAAAATGATGCCTCCCTTAATCATATTATGTTTGGCGAAATAGGAGCCTGGTATTACAAAGCTCTGGGTGGGATATATCCCGATCCGGAGAAACCGGGATTTAAAAATATCATTTTGAAACCTAACTTTCCTGAAGGATTGGATTATTTTGAAGCTTCCCATCAATCTCCTTTTGGAAACATTCTGTCTAAATGGAAGAAACAGTCCGGAATAGTGTCCTATACGGTGACCATACCGGCAAATTCTACTGCCAGCTTGATTATACCCAAACATTTTGAGCTTAAATCGGCCAAAGGACCTGAGGGCCCAATGGCTTTTAAGGAAAAGGATTTTATTTCCCTGGAAGCTGGCACTTATAATTTTGAAATCGGACAAACTTCTGCCAGTTTTTAAATTATTATGAGCCAACCGTACAGGTTTATTTGTAAATATCTGATAATCAAATAGTTAGAAATTATTGAGGTGTTTTGTTTTATCCTCTTGTAACATTTGATTAATCAGGACGTTGATTTTTTAAATAGGAAATTGTATGGTTTTAATTCAAATTCATTCATTATGTACAGACGAATAGTATCGTTAGCCATATTTTTTGCATGTGTTCCGCTTTTGGCTCAACATCCAAATTACAATGATCATATCCGCTTGTTATATAAGGCCACCGTTGGTGATTTTTTCATTCCCCAGGCGGGCTTATATAAAGAGACCAATGCGGTCAAAAATGAAAAAAAATATTCCTATCTCTGGCCCTTGTGCGCATTGATGCAGGCTGCCAACGAGATGGAACGTTTGCAGCCTGGCAAAGATTATTTGAATCCTGTAATGAAGGCCATTGATCAGTATTATAACTCAAATCCCCCGTTACCGGCTTACCAGGCTTCGGTGACTAAAGAGGAAGCAGATACCCGTTATTATGACGACAACCAATGGATTGGGATCGCTGCCATGGATGTATACCACAGGACAAAAAAGAAAACATACCTCAAAATGGCCCAGGCTATTTACAAATTTATGATGACGGGCTATGATACTGTTTCAGGTGGCGGTATTTATTGGCGCGAAGGGGATAAGAAAACTAAAAATACCTGTTCCAACGGCCCTGGTATTTTGTTGTGCTTACAATTATATAAAAGCACTAAACAACAAGGGTATCTGGATACTGCCCTTTTGTTATACAGTTGGGTCAATAAATATTTACTTTCCCCCGAAGGGGTATACTATGATGCAATAAAAATTCCGGAGCTTACTGTTAATAAGGCAACTTATACATACAATACCGGTACCATGTTGCAATCGAATGTTTTGCTTTATGAAATATTACATCAGGAAAAGTATTTAATAGAAGCCAAAAGGATAGCCGCTGCTGCAGAAAAACATTTTTATGTGAATAACAAGCTCCCTGGTGATTATTGGTTTAATGCCGTATTGTTACGGGGTTTTGTTGAATTGTACCAGGTTGAAAAAGATAAAAAAAGGCTTCAGTTCTTCATGGCTGATGCCGAACGGGTATGGCAACAGGAAAAAGATGAAAAAAATCTAATAGGGAAAAAAGCAACCAAAAGATTAATCGATCAGTCGGCCATGCTTGAAATATTTGGAAGATTACAATTACTGGAACAAAAAACTAATTCATTCCTGAATAAATAATTTTTGTACTTTGGTTGAACCCTTGTGTTTGTTAACCCTAAAAAGAATAAAAATTTATAAGTTTGACTTTGCATTTTTGAGCCGGATACATCTTCATCATTTTAAAATTAACCTTAATGAAATAACAAATGGTAAAATGAAAATGTCACCAAAACCAATTATTACCTTTTTATTATTGTTCCCAATAGTCTTTTGTTTTGCGCAAAATAAAAAATATGGGAAACAAACAAAAACTTCCTCAGGTCAAAAAAATGTAGTTGATTACGTGGACACCAAAATCGGGGTTATAGGTACACGTGCCAGCAATTGCGTTTTAGGCCCTCAGATGCC
>JAUZOH010000315.1 GCA_030706565.1 Bacteroidota bacterium
CAAAAATATAATAATAACAAATAATTTATTTAGATGAAACTTTTTTGTAAAAAGCACTAAATATTTAACAAAAAAATGTTATATTTAATTTAAGTTCAGGGTTTTAGTTGTGGTCTCAGATTGTCTTATTCTCTCTGGTAAAGCCGGCCAATTATACAATAACCTAATCCTTAAAAAAATGAAATCTTTTTTAAAACCTGTCATTTTAATGACTTTGCTTGGCCTGACGGTAAACGCAGTGTGCCAGGTTGATGTGGATGTTAAAGATAAGGTCGAAAATCAGACGAACAACAAGTTGAACCAAAAGACCGATCAGAGCATTGGTAAGGGATTAAATTCCATTGAAAATGGAATCAAGGGGGTGTTTAAAAAGAAGGGTAGCAAGGACAAAACACAGACACAGGAATCGCAAAAGCAGGAGAGTGTTAATAATCCGGAGTCCAAAAAGCAGGAAGCCCCTGTTGGTCTGGAATCTTATTCAAAATTTGATTTTGTTCCGGGTGAAAAGGTCATTTATTATGAAGATTTCAGCCAGGACGCTGTGGGCGATTTCCCGGCCCTTTGGAATACCAATGGTTCTGCAGAAGTGGTTACGACAAATTTATTTCCCGGGCATTGGGTAAAATTCAATACCGAACAAGCTATTTGGACTGATAATCTTCTTACCCTGCCTGATAATTATACCATAGAGTTTGATATCATTCCGGCGGCAAACGCGGAGAATAACATGGCCGGTTATCATGTAAGGCTTATGCAGTGCATAAATACGAAAGCTTTTGATTATGGCTCAGCACCAGGCAAGGGCGGTTTTCACTTCCAAATTGAATATTTTGGCAGGCCTTCTTTTTCCACCTGGTTTTTAAAAGGAGGTTGTGAAGAATTAGCATTAAGAGGGACTAAAGAAGAAGAGATATATAAAGAAGTTTTAAATCATCAATACCATATTGCCATTTGGGTTCAGAAATCCAGGATAAGGCTGTATCAGAATCAGAATAAGTTGTTTGACCTTCCTAAAGCATTGCCTGTTGAGTGTTTGAAGGTTGACAGGCTTAGATTTGAAGATGGTGCTGCTATGATCAGCAATATAAGAATAGCTGTAGGAGCACCGGATATGCGCAATAAATTACTTACTGAAGGGAAGTTGGTGAGCTACGGGATTTATTTTGATGTAAATAAGGATGTGGTTAAACCTGAATCTTTCGGCACTCTCAAGGGAATTGCAGCGGTGATGAGTGAAAATCCAGGTTTGAGGATAAAAATTGTAGGGCATACCGATAATGACGGAGTTGCTGCAGCAAATTTGGATCTTTCCAAACGTCGAGGAGCAGCAGTTAAAAATGAACTGGTCAAAACTTTCAGTATTGATGCTTCCAGGATTGAATCGGATGGTATGGGTGCAACCAAGCCGGTAGCGCCCAATGACAGTCCGGCCAACAAGGCGCTTAATCGCAGGGTTGAATTTATAAAACTTTAAAATTATGAAAACCTATATGGCGGTTATTGTCACATTTCTGATCAATGTGACGTTTGTCAACGCCCAGGTCACCCCTGAAGCATATCTCAAAAAAATCCCTGCTTTACCCAAGGAGGCCTGCAATGCTGCCAAAGAGACTATTCAGAATTTTAAAGAGCAGGTAAATCAACTTGATAATCAATTATCAGAAGATATTAATGCAAGGCAGGATAAAGTAAATGAAAAGGCTGATGCAAGCCGGGAAGGTGCAATGACACATACAGCGCAGCAGTATAATCTTTCAGACAAAGACATGAATAAAATTAAAAAGGGGGAGAATCTTTCTGATGCTGAAACTCAGGAGCTGGCTAATAAAATGCTGAAGCAACAAGCTAACATGTCTTTGGAGGAGGTTCAAAAACTTTCCACAATGAATGAGGCAGAAAAGCAGGCATTTGCCCAATCGATGGCTGCCAGAGGAATGCAGGATGCAAGGGAAAATCCAGGAAAGTACAAAGCTTCCCAGGATAGGGCAGCTAATCTTAACCGGCTGGTAAATGAACAAAGTGCACTAAACCAAAAACTTAATGACTGGCAACAGGAAATTGCCGACCGTTATGCGCAGATTGAAAATGATCCTGAGGGTAAAGCCATGCTTGATAGTATCCAACAATGGAAAAGTGAATGGAACCGGCTGGCTGGCGTGGATTATGGCCAGGGCAAAAAGATGGAAGCCCTTTTAGATAAGATTAAAAATACACAAATGAAATATTACAAAACATTAACACCCCGGCTTTGGGTTGTGCTTCGTGATCATTTGTCTAAGGTCCAATCTTCTTTTCCCGATTGCCGTAAGTTGGATGAAGTTTCCAGTGAATTGATGAAAGTACAGGTAGGAGTCCCTTCTCCGGATGCTGGCTCTGACCTTAGGAGCTTGGGAGTTATTCATGCCTATCTGGGCAAGCTTCAAAAAGCTTATGAATTTGCACCGGATTTTTTATTTCAGGGGCAATAATCAATAGGGTAAGAGCAAAAACCAAAATCAATTGGATTTGTACTACACTATTTTTTCTTTTCAAATGCCCTCTTTTATTTTGGGGAGGGGATTTGAAAAGAAAAATAGTTTTTATTAAGCGCTTACATCATGAATTATACGAAGATATCCTCGGATGTAGTGACCTCGATTACAATTTATTCTATAATTAACTTATTATTCAATAAAACATTGTTGGTTTTTATATCTACTAAATACAAACCCTTACAAAAGGCACTGGTATTTATTCCTACCTGATTGCGCCCCTCAACAGTTTTGGATAATATTTTTTCGCCTTGAGTATTATATATATTTAATTGCCCCTTGTCAACAATATTTCCAAAATCTATTGTAACATAATCTTTTGTTACAGGATTAGGATATATTTTAACATCAGATTTTAGAACAGACGGTATATCAGAGGTCTGGTCTGAAACGGTAATTTTTATAACCAAATTTATTTCAACCGGGCGTGCATTAAGGCGTACATAGAGTACATTATTTTTCATATACCATCCTTCAGAAGAATTATTAGAAACTTCTTTCAGCAAAATATCATTTACCGTAACCTGCCCGGGTGTATTGATATTATAAAATTCAATTTTGTAAGCGCGTTGTGTTGGAGCATTAGGGTAGCTACCATTTTGGGAATTTATTGTCAGGGTCTTTAAATTATCGACATAATCAATTTTTGTAGTTGCAAACATTCCCGATTTATAATTTAGATTTTCGCCTTCATCGTCATACAGGACAAATGAGCCATCGTCACCGGTGTATACTTTCAATTCTAAAGAATCCTCCGCATTTTGGCCGATGTAATCGGAATAAGGTGCTAAAGGTACTATACCCCCTGCTTTTACATATACCGGCATAGAGTTTAAATCGCATGAAACATACTTTGTAACAGGCCCTGTTACCTTTTCATTGGTGAAAAAATTTGTCCATTCCCCATTGGGGAACCACACCTGTGTTAATGCAACTAAACCAGGATTGACCACCGGAGATACCAACATAGATTCACCAAACATATATTGTTTATCAAACGTGTATGCCTCGGGAGTTTCCGGATAGTCAAAATACATTCCCCTTATTATGGGCAATTCACCCGTGGACGATTTATATGCCTGTGAATATATGTAAGGTAACAGTGAATGTCTTAAACGCATGAAATTTTCTGCTTGTGAGGTGACATTGGGATAATCCCATGGTAAACGTAGTCCATGATCAGAATGTAAACGGAAGATGGGTTGAAATGTACCCAATTGTACCCAGCGGATATACATATCATCGGCTAATGTGTTTTGATGGAAACTGCCTAAATCGTGCGATACATAAGACATTCCTATATTAGCAGCCCTGATGGTATAGTAAGATTCAAATCCTAACATATTCCAACTTGCATAGGTGTCTCCGGTAAATTGGACAGTGTAGCGGTGTTCTGCCCAGGCAGTTCCTGCTTTTCCCGGCCCGGAATAATTTTCAAAACCATTCCCGATGCGGGAAAAAGCAAATCCTCGCAGCCCCTGTTCTTCTGCATTTTTGGCATAAAGGCTATTGATCCAACTATCGCCGGGCAGACCGGGTATACTCATCATTATTTTCCCGTCACACCAATCAAGCCACCAAAATCGAATACCTTGTGTATTGAAGGGTTTATGTAAATCGAAGTAAGCCTGGGCATGTATTTTATTGCTAAAGTCAAAATAATATTTGCTGGAATTCTGAATTTTAACTAATCCATCTGCTGTATTATTTGCTGTTGTGAATAACGGATCATTTGTTTCAATTGAAGGGTGGATATTTAATGTTACTTTTAATCCTTGATTTTTAGTCCAATATAAAAAATTCAGAGGATCCGGAAAAAGAGTATTGTTCCAATTCCAGCCGTCCCATTGATTGGGTGATTTCCAATCGGTATCAATGGCTAATACATCCAGGGGAAGTTTTTCAGAACGGAATTTCGGCAA
>JAUZOH010000316.1 GCA_030706565.1 Bacteroidota bacterium
AACCCCTCCTACTTTAAATATCTTCTTTATACCGACCAGCTGTGCAGCAAACAAAATTGCAGGATTTATATTTCCTTCCTTATCCGGAGGAGTACACAAAACCGTTTCTCTGCATCCGGAGATCTGTGCAGGAATTCCAAGCATAAGAACAGTTGAAAACAAAGGAGCCGTGCCTCCGGGGATATATAATCCCACTTTTTCTATGCCTACTGCTTTCTGCCAGCACCTTACCCCCGGCATAGTCTCGATTTTCTGAAAAGCCTGTTTCTCCGATCTGTGAAAAGTTTCAATATTTTTGCATGCCAACTGTATGCTGCTTTTTAAATTTTCGTCCAGCCGGCCAGAGGCAGCTTCAATTTCGTCAGCTGATACTTCTATTTTATCCAGACTGACTTTATCAAATTCCAGGGTATATTTCTTCAGGGCTTCATCACCATCTTTCATGACAGCCAACAGTACATTGCGGACAATAGTTTCCAGCGACTGCAAGTTTATTGCAGGGCGCTGGAGCAAATTTTCCCATTCAGCCGGTTTAGGGTTCCTAATTACTTTTAGTTCCATTTCTTTAATAATTAGTTCAAATTTAGGCAAAATTTCAAACAATCTTTAAACGATCATCTTTTCAATCGGGATCACCAGGATACCCTGTGCACCTTTCGCTTTAAGCTGACCAATCACTTCCCAGAACTGGTCTTCACCAATTACAGAATGAACAGAACTCCAGCCCGACATGGCCAAAGGCATAACTGTAGGGCTTTTCATACCGGGAAGAACCTCAATAATTTCATTGAGCTTATCATTAGGGGCATTCAGCAAAATATACTTGTTGTTTTTGGCTTTCTGCACAGCTTCGATGCGGAATAGCAAATCGTTCAGGATTTTCTGTTTGGATGGCGAAAGATTGGCAGCAGAAGAAATAATCACAGCTTCAGACTTCAACACAACTTCAACCTCCTTCAAACCATTGCTGATTAAAGTGCTTCCGGAGCTGACAATATCAAAAATACCATCAGCCAGTCCAATGCCGGGGGCAATTTCAACAGAACCGCTAATTACATGGATTTCGGCAGAGATATTATTTTCTTTCAGATATTTCTTCAGGATATTGGGATAGGATGTTGCAATCTTCTTGCCCTCAAAATAATGCGCATCCTGATACTTCTCAGACTTGGGAATAGCCAGTGATAAACGGCAACGGCCAAAGCCCAGCTTTTTCACGGTGTGCACCTTAATCTTTTTTTCCAGGATCACATTTTCGCCGACAATTCCAATGTCGGCCACACTGTCGGCCACATATTGCGGAATATCATCATCACGCAAATAAAGCACATCAATGGGAAAGTTTTGCGACTGGGCAACCAGGGTACGGGCACCATTGCTGATATTGATACCTGCTTCGCCAATAAGTTCAATAGATTTTTCGCTAAGCCTGCCGCTTTTCTGGATCGCAATTTTTAGATTTTCCATAAGCTGAATATTATTTTCTGATAAAAATTAAACTTTAAGAGAAATAAAAATAAAAAAAGGTTTGCAGGAAATCTGCAAACCTTTTCATAAAATATCTGATAAATTTACATATTCCTGCACGTCAGTTCACGTAAAAGTGATGATGAAATAGTTGATGATGTGCAGAAATAATAATCATAATTATAATCAATTTTGAGACTGCAATTTTAGGAATAAATATTCAATTACAAAAGAAATTCATGATTTTTATCAGTAAAAAATCAATCCAGATCCCTTATTAATTTATTTTCAGGAAGTTGTTCTACAGCTTTGATAAAAGCCTTTTGTATTTCTTCCATTTTGTTCATTCCGGGCAAATCGTGCAGAACTGTATAAGACCCCAGATTTTCCAGGCAACTGATGACAAATTGCACATCCATATTTTGGATATCCCTGGCCGGCTGAAAAGCAATAACTTTCGGATTTTCAGTAATAACCTGCGAAAATACACCTGCCAATGATAATTGTGTAGAAATTTCATTTGCCAGGGCAAGGGGTATGTTCATTTCTTCAGCTATTTCGGCTAATGTCGGAGCTTTCAGACCCTCTGCAAATCTTCTCACTACCAGTTTCACCATCAGAAGGGAAAGCATCCTGCGGTTAGCAATACTTATATCAAATTTACCGGTACGGGTAACATAACTGTCAATATTCTGATGAGCATACGACAACTCAGAACCGAACAGCACGATGAGCCAACTGGTCTGTAAAAGTACAAGCAGCAAAGGCAGTGCGGCAAAACTTCCATAAATGGCATTATAATTGGCCACTCCTATCTGAAATTTTATATACACCCACTGTACCACCTGAAACGCTGATCCGGCAATTATGCCTGCAAAAATTCCGCTTTTGAATTTCACCTTGGTGTTGGGCATGATCACAAATATCAAAGTAAACAACAACCAGATCAGGACCAAAGGAATTAATTTTATCAAAAAAAAGATTAAGGGCGAAATATATCCCAGTATACTAATGCTTTTGGTTATGGCTTTAACTTGTGTTGTAATAAAAACGGTAGAACTACTTTGAATAATAACCAGGATAGGCGCCAGCAACATCATCGACAAATAATCGGCAAACTTTCGTCCCCAGTTACGGGGTTTTTTTACCCGCCAGATGATGTTTAAGGAATCCTCAATATTTCCGAAAATTTTCATCACCGACCATAATAAGACGATGATTCCGATACCGGCAATAAGGCCACCTTTTGTCTTTTCGAGAAAAGAAGTAGCAAAGTTGATCATCCAGTTCAATACTTCCTGCTGTTCGGAAAAATTATTGATAATCTGCTGTTTCAGATAATTATCAAAACCAAAACCTTTGGCTATTCCGAATCCCATGGCCAGTACGGGCACTACCGAAAGAAGCGAATAAAAAGTAAGCGCCGAAGCCTGTATGTTGATATTGTCTTCTTTAAACTTATGAATTGCAAGGATAATGACTTTAAGCGTTCTTGCCAGATACGACCAGCCGGGTTTCAGTTCTTTAAAACTAAGTACCCAAATATCATGGGTAATGAAATCTTTACCTTTGATCAGGTAATCTTTACTTTTGGCAATAATATCTTTGATTTTCATAAGGATAATAATATAACTATGCCGTTAAAGAACAAAAATTTTACTCTAAATCAGTATCAAAACTCAGGTCAATAAACTGCAAAGGGCTTTTATTGAATTTCCTTATCCAGTATAAGCCTGCGCAGCATGCTCATAGACATCACCGAAGCCTTATCAATGGTTCGTTGCCTGTCCTCGCCAAAATCAAATTTCCGGGCGACCGTCTTTTGTGCCGAGCAAACTGCAATCCAGACTGTACCCACCGGTTTTTCAGCAGAGCCGCCTGTTGGGCCTGCAATACCTGAAGTAGCGACAGAGAAATCGGTATTAAACAACCGCCTTACTCCTTCTGCCATCTGTTCGACCACCGGCCGGCTTACCGCGCCGCAGGCCTGTAAGTCTTTTGCTGAAACATTCAACACGGAAGTTTTTATTTGGTTTGAATAAGCAGTAACAGAGCCGGTGAAATAATCAGAACAGCCTGGAATCAAAGTGATCAGATGTGCAATATTGCCACCGGTGCAACTTTCAGCAACGGCAACAGTCTTTTTTTCAGCCCTTAGCAGATCGCCCAAAACCTGTGGAAATGTTTCATCATCATATCCGAAAATAAAATCTGCAATATATTTCTGAAGTTCTTCCACCTGATGGTCTATTTCCTTTTGAAGCCGGCTTTCGTCAGTATCGCTGCCGCTCATTCTGAGCCTGACCATTCCGGGAACGGGCAAATAGGCAAGTTTTATATTCGAAGGCAACTGCTTTTCCCAGGGTGCAATACGTTGAGCAAGGTGAGATTCGGCAAGGCCCTGGGTCATGATTGTTTTATGAATGATGTGGGGTGTTTTAAAATGCTTCCGGATCCTGGGCAGAACCTCGCGGGTCATCATGGATTTCATCTCAAAAGGCACTCCGGGCATGGAGACATAAACAATTCCGTTCTTCTCGAACCACATTCCCGAAGCCGTCCCGCAGTCGTTGAAAATAAGGTCACAATTTTCGGGCACATCAGCCTGGCCGTAATTAAGGCTATTCATGCCAACTCCCCTGCCTTTTAGCAAGGTTTCGATATGCCTGACCAGCGATTCATTTCTGATCAGTTGGGTTCCAAAATACTCTGCCAGTGTTTTTTTGGTGATATCGTCATTGGTGGGGCCAAGGCCACCGGTAATTAAAATGAGCTTTGAATATTTGCTGACTTCATTCAATGTATCAACGATATGTTCCTTATTATCTGAAATAGAGGTAATTTGACGAACGTTGAAACCTAAAAAATTAAGCTGTTGGGCCATCCATGCCGAATTGGTATCGACCACCTGCCCGATTAACAGCTCATCTCCAATTGTAATGATATCTGTATTCATGATAAAATGAGATAATGGGAATGTTCCCT
>JAUZOH010000317.1 GCA_030706565.1 Bacteroidota bacterium
GCCTGTTCTTCTGTCGCACCGTTTTCCATCTGGAACTGCAATTTTATACCTGCCGATAAGGTTCCTATGGCCTTTTGAATTCCGCTGCTTAATAAACTTCCTTTCAATACATTTGCCTCGTTCAGGTATAAAGCCACTGATGAACTTTCACCTTTCAAGATTTCTTTTTCAGTTCCTGCAGGAATATATAAGACTGCATCCACATTACCTTTTTCAAGGCCGCGCCGGGCATCCTCCAGGCTTATATAACTCCTGTTTATGGCCGCAATAGGGGTAGCATCCGTCATGTTGGCCATTTTACGCGACATCATGGTGTGGTCCATATCCACAACGGCAACCGGCAGATTTCTGGGCACATTGGATGAAAAAATCCAGGTGACAAGTAAAAAACCAATCAATGGCCCAATGCAGACAATGAAAAAATAGGGCCATTGGCCAAATAAATTCTCTTTCAATTCCCTTTGCACTACCCTCCAAAACGGACTCTTACAATTCATTTCCATAACCTTAAATATTCTTATCTCAACTGGTCAGCAGTGAAAAATAAATACAGGCAAAACCATCCTGCTTAACGGCCTGCGATTATTTTTTCGAAATTTTATTCCAATCTACCAGGGCACTCATGCCCGGGCGCAATCCATCAACTTTTTCGATTGGAGTAGCATGGACTTCAAAAGTCTTCATATCAAAATCACCGGTTGTCTTGGTGGCATTCCAGGTTGCAAAACTTCCAAGGGGATGGATATAAGTTACTTTCAGTTTGATTGTTCTGTTTCCAAGAGCCGGGAAACGGGCATCAAAAGTGCTGCCCTGATGAATGGAGGCCAGCAGGTCTTCACGCAGGTTGAAGGTGATCCAGCAATCCTTCAGGTTGACGATAGTAACCACCGGATATCCGGCCGAAACCAGTTCTCCTGATTCTGCAATGATATTGGCAACTTCACCATCGATGGGAGAATAAATTTTGGTTTCGTTCAGGTAACTTTTCACCTCGTTGATCACTCCTTCAGCCCTGGATACTAAAGCTACGGCGGTGGCTTTATCTTCGACACGGGTTCCTTTTTTGGCCTTCACCCAGATTGCTTTGGCTGCATTGGCCGTTTCGCGGGCTGCCTTATATTGTGTTTCGGCTTCATCGCGTTTTTGAGCCGGCATTACGCCTTCTTTATACAAATTGTTGACCCTTTGATAAGTTTTTTCGGCCAGTTCTGAAGCAGCTTGGGCTTTCAAAAAAGTGTTATAGGCTGCCTGTATATCTTCTGACTGGGCACCGGCTTTTGCTTTTGAATTCTGGGCTTCGGCCCCACGAAGGGCTGCATTGGCCTGTTCGAGTTTGGCTTCAACCTCAGGGCTCTTTAAAGTGAACAGCAGTTGGCCTTTTATTACTTCATCTCCTTTATGAACGGGCAGATTGTCAATTCTTCCAATCAGTTTAGATGAAACTTTTATTTCTGTAGCGTCTACTTCGCCCTGTACTTCAACAGGTTTTGGCCGGCTGATAAGCCATGTGGAATAGATCAGGAAAATAAGTAATGCAGCGAATCCAATGGTGGCGAGCAATGTTCCTTTCTTATTCATAATAATTTCTGATTATCGGTTTAACTAATAAATTATTTTTCTGAATTATAATTTTCAAATTTGGCATCATTCCTTTGCTGGTAGATGGTAAACTCATCAGGATTGCCCGAGAGCTGCAGCAATTTCGAAAGGGTGGTGTCATAGCCGTACATGGCCTGCAAACGTTCAATACGGACCTGCGACAAAGCCAGTCTGGCATCCACTACTTCCGTGGAATTCGACATCTCATCATGAAATGCCTTTTCCCTGACCCTGACGTATTCTTTGGCCGATGTCAGTGCTGATTCAAGCTCCTGAAGCTGCTCGTGGTACATATTTAATTCTTCATAGAGTTTGTTTATGCCTGTTTCAATATCGTTTTGTGCCTTTTCTTCAATTTCTTCCACCTGTTGGCGTTTAAGGGCAGCTGATTTTATTTTGCGCGAGCGGGCAGTACCGTCAAAAAGAGTCCAGTTCAAGCCCACACCGGCCATCCAGTTTGGCGCGTATGGGGAAAGGTTTTTATCAACAAGTGTATAGCTCCCAATTGCGGCAACTGTTGGAAAATAATTTGATTTTTCGGCCTTATAGCCCTGTTCGGCCAATTGTTTTTTGGATTCAACCTGGCGAAGCAGCGGGTTCCTGTCTTTGGCCATGGCAATGAAATGGTCTTTGGGCTCAATGGCATCCAGGTAAAAAAGATTGGAAACCGGGATGATGGTAGAGTCGTTTTGCAGAGCCAGGGTGTTTACCAGTGCCTGGTTGAGAATGTCGGCTGTACGTTTGGCTTTGCTGTATTCGCGTTGTGCTTGGGCAAAATATACTTTGGCATGCAGGACATCTGCATTGGGGATAAGTCCCTGTTCCTCTATCTTGATGGCATCCTGAAGATGTTGATTCAGCCCATCCAGTACATCCTTTCTGACCAGAACAGCCTGCCGTGCAAGGCATAAGCCAAAGTAACGTTCGGCCAGTTCACTGATTAATTCACCTTCCTTCTGGCTCAGTACATCAGCAACATCCTTCTGCTCAATTTCAGCTGCCTTATTGGCCGCATTGATTTTCCCTCCGGTGAATATAGGCCATTGCACAGTAGCATTGACAGTGCCAAATTGTTTTTTCTGTATCATTTGGTTCCAGTCCTGTTTATCTATGGTTGTTAAAGCACTTCCCATAAATTGCCGGGTTTGTGCATCTGTCAAGGTTGGAACAACAGTCTGGGTGGCAGGATCGAGATTGGGATATCCGACATATGCGCCTGAATTATGTATTGCTGCAAGATATAAAGGTTCCAGTGCAGTTTTTACCGGACTCAGGTCCATCGTGATATCATCGGACATGAGCAGATAATTGGCGCTCAATCCTATTTTCGGAGAATGTAATCCTTTGGCTGCCTTGGCCTCCTGGTCCTTTTCTTCCTGCAGGTAACCAACTTCCTTAAGGACATGACTGTTCTGCCGTGTAATTTGCAAGGCCTGCTCAAAGCTAAGTTTTATGGATGCACTGTCTTTCTGCGCTTCTGCTTTAAATCCTGCAACCATCCAAAAGAACAAAATCATCCATACCATGGGATTTCTAGCTTTCATAATTGTCTCTTTTTAACGAATTAATACAAATTTTCAATACTCTAATTATTTCTTTCTCGCCCAGTTCGGAACGATTAAAAAAGTTTTTCAGTCTCATGTTGATGAATTGAATGGGGTAGGTGACTCCAAAAAGAAAAATCTCTTCTTCATCAATTTCTACCCTGATTTCTTTTGAGAAAAGTCCGGTTTCTTTAACCCTTTTACAAAGATTGAATATTCGTTCCCTTTGATTTTCCTGTATTTTGAAGTTATAATCGTTCATTAATACATACAGGAATTTTATTCGTTCGGGAAAGGTGTTGGCCAAACCAAATAAAGTGCGGATCATCTGTTCAAAGATGTCCCTTACGGAATAATGCTTATTGAGCAAATTCTCAAGGTTGTCCATCAGGCTGTTCAGATGAATAAACAAGAGGTCGTTCACCAATTCCGATTTGCTCTTATAGAAACGGTAAAGATAACCCTCGGCAACGCCTGCCCTGCCGGCAATTCCTGATATTGAAGCCCCCTCATAGCCCTTGGAAACAATCATTTCCATGGTAGCTTCCTTGATACGTTCTATTTTAGATTCATCAATTGTTCGTGACATAATTAAATTTTGAGTGAATACTCATTCATTTATGGGTGCAAATGTAAAAAAAGATATTATCCATTGATGTTAAAAAATTAAAAATATTTGAAAAAATTTAGCAAAGAAAACCATGGCACGAAGGGGTGAAGTGGTTTGAGATGGTTGGAAGTGGTTTGATATAGTTTGACGTAAAGCTTTTGTGGTTAAGTATTTTCTGCGTCTTTGTGTGAAATATTTTTCGCTAAGCTGCAAAGAAAACTGCTGAGTTTCCCTGAGATAAAATCTACAAAATCAAATTCTGTCCAACAAACAGGCAACCACGCTGAGAAAATACTGAGTTTCGTTGAGTAATCTCTAAAGATTTTTTTGCGTCTCTGCGCCTTTGCGTGAAAATGTATTGCTCGCAAAGACGCAAGGTCGCAAAGAATCAATACTTTAATAAAGCATTGGGTTTTGCTTTCGACTCCGCTCAGGCACCGACTATTGTATTGTCTGAAGCCAAATCTCAGCGTTTCTCATCTTAACTCAATGGCTCTCAGTGTAATGATATTCTCTTACGCTGAGTCACGCTCAGAAAATACTGAGGTTTTTCAATTTTTATCATAATTAATTGAACCATTTCTAACCATTTCGAACCCTCGAACAAACTCAAACTATTTTTTTCTCGGTGAATTCCGTGCCTGAGTGTTTATTGTATTTTTCACAAAGAAAACCGTATAGGTAC
>JAUZOH010000318.1 GCA_030706565.1 Bacteroidota bacterium
TGAACCTGTTTACTTTGGATAAATTACATGACTTTGATGTGGATCCTGAAACCGGAAGTGACGGGGATTGGTATCCAATTCAAAAAGTTTATAACATTGGTATTGAAGTGAATTTTTAAACAATAAATTTATGCAATCCACATGATTGTTGGTGAAAGCGAGGATGGATCAAATTTTTATCATGTGGTTGCATAAAATCTATAAAATTTAATCTTTTGAGTATGAAAACCATAAAGTATTTTCAATTCATAGCAATATTTTTTCTGGCTGCACTTTTTTCATGCAAGGACACTTATCTGGATAAAATTCCTGACGACCAACTCACAGAGTCACAGGTTTTTAATTCCTGGGATAAAATAGATGGTTTGGCCAACTCTCTTTATTTGGATTTACGTTCACGCGATAATGGAATTGTTACACTGACCCATTTCAATATTGCAGGAATTACCGATGAATGTAAAGGTACTAAAGTTGAGGGTGCTATCCCTGACATGTTTAATTTTGGCAGTTTTGGCCCTTCTGTGGGTATGCCCTCGGGGCCAAGTTGTTACTGGAGTAATTTTTACAGCAGCATTCGTAAATGCAATATTTTTCTGGATGGTGTAAAAAAATACAATTCTCCAGATAATCCCCTGGAACCTGGTGATTTGAAAAACCGTATTGCTGAAGCTCATTTCCTGCGGGCATATTATCATTACCTTGTTGCCAGATTTTATGGTGATGTGATATATTTGGACTCTGTGCCTGATATTAATGGAGATTTGAATTTCAAGAGACAGTCATGGCCCAGTACATTGAATAAAATGCTTGCAGACCTTAAATATGCAGCTGATTCTTTACCGGTTCGGTTTAGCGACAATGAGTTTGGCCGTGCTGATAAAGGGGCTGCACTGGCATTAAAAGCTGTTGTACTCTATATGAATGCCAGTCCTATGTATAATGGCGGGAAATTTCCGGGTACTGATACCCGTGTAGGGAAAGACGAATACAGTACTTATGATCCTAATAAATGGAAGTTGGCTGCCGATGCAGCAAAAGAAGTGATGAACCTTCAAAATAACGGATCTCCCCGTTATAGCCTTTACCTGGGTAATCCGGGAACTTATATGGCCGGGAGCAACAATAAGGTTTATACCAGAATTAAACAAATCTATATAGATCCTGTTGCTATTCAAAATGAATGGATCTGGGTCTTGTCGGGCAATAAAAATCAGGCTTGGCAGGGAGATCATCTTCCTCCTTCAAAAGGCGGGGCGTCACGTTTGCAGCCTTTGCAGGAACAAGTGGATGAATATGAGTTTGTAGGAAACGACGGTTATGGATATGCTATTTATGATCCTCAGGCTAAGGCCAAAGGTTATGATGATAAAAATCCATATATAAACCGCGACCCCCGTTTTTATTCGGATGTTATGTATCAAGGATGTTCCTATCAAAATTCTGTAATCAATACGGCTTCGGGATCGGATAAACTTGGAGCCAGTAATGCTACATCTACAGGATACTATTTGCGTAAATTTTATCACGAAGATTGGACCAGGTCTGGTAGTTGGACCCTCAATTTCCCTATGATCCGTTTGCCGGAAATCCAATTGATTTATTGCGAGGCCATGGATAAGTACAGCGGCCCCAGTGATGAAATATATTCAATTCTTAATAATTTAAGAGCCCGTTCTTATATGGTACCTGTACCTCCCGGACTTGATCAGGCAGGATTACTCAAATATATACAGCGCGAACGCAGGGTTGAATTCTTTTATGAGGATAAACGCTATTTCTATTCCCGCTGGAATCTGGAACCCACTTCGGATGAAGAACTTGCCAAAGAAAGTACTTTTGATGAAACCAGTCCCAATCTTCCTTATCCGCGTACCCAGCATACCGTGCATGGGATGACACCTGTAGAAGATCCGGCAGGACAAATTGTAATTGGAACTAAAAAGTATTCTATGCAGCGTTTTGTTCTTGAAAACCGTGTTTTTACAAGTAAGAATTATTTTTGGCCAATTATGCAAAGCGAAATATCCAATTGTCCGTCAATAATACAAAATCCTAACTGGTAGATTTATTTATTCAGGAAGTTGCTTTATGGCAACTTCCTGATTGATTATTGTTTGATGATTTTATAACTCCAATTTCTGGTGTATGAGATGAAGTATGCACTGATCTTTTTTATGAAAATTGATAAAAATTTAAGTTTTTATCTAGTATGAAAATAAAATTTATATCCTTGTATTTTAAAAAGAGGTTGTTTTTCATTTTCTCATGTATCTTCCTGAATATTTGTTTATTAGTATTTTCGAATAATCAATGTTATATCAAAAAAAAGGGACAATCAAAATTTTTTAAAACTTCGACTAAGGGTATAAAAAAAACAGCTTCTTCTTCATTTAAGGTAAGGGATCTTAACAAATATGTAGACCAGAACATTGGCATTGGGGTTGGCAAATGTTCTTTTGGAGTTTCTCTCCCTTTTGGATCTATTCGCCCATGTCCGCATACCCCTAAGGCTGCTGGTACAGGTTACAGTGCAACTGAAAAAATCACCGGATTTACTCTTGTTAACAGCGGTATGGTTAACAAATATGTTAACCTTCTTATATCGCCGCAAACCGGACTTGATTGCTGGGATAAAACCAACAGTGAATCCACTAATCATGATTCGGGAAAAGCCAATGAAATATGCCGGCCTGATTATTATTCGGTTGATTTGACAAAATTTGGAATTAAAACAGAATTTACTTCGGCTCATTATTCTTCGATTTTCCGTTTTACTTATCCGGAAACAAAAAACGGAGAGGCCAGTATGATTATTTATCCCTCTCATGCTTTATGGGCTAAATCGACTTATTCTACAGTTAATTATGATCCTGTAAAAAACAGGCTTATTGGTTATATCGATATTACAGATGGCTGGTATTTTTCAAAAACCGGAAAGATTTATTATGCTATTCAATTTAATAAGCCACTAACCGGATTTGGAATGTTTGACAATAATGAAAAAAAACTTTATGATAGACTCACTTCGGTTTCTGGTTCTGCTGTCGGCTGTTATCTTCAATTCAACACTTCCGCGAATGAGAAAATTTATTTGAAAGCGGCGGTTTCAACAAAAAGCATTGCCAATGCCCAAAAATTCATGGATCAGGAAATACCCGGCTGGGATTTTGAAAAGGTCAGATCAGAGGCAAGAGATGCATGGAATAAAGCTTTGAGCAGTATTTTGATCGATGACGAAAACATTTCAGAAAAAGAAAGGACTTTCTTCTATACGGCCTTATATCATTCATTAATTTCTCCCAAAGACAGAACGGGTGATTGTCCCTGGGATTATTCAGGAAGTTATTATGATGACGAATTTTGTGTCTGGGATACTTTCAGAAGCGAATTTCCATTTTTAACCCTGATTAAGGAGGGGGTGGTCAGGGATAATATCAATTCGTACTGCGAA
Organism: Bacteroidota bacterium; assembly: GCA_030706565.1. Classification (NCBI taxonomy): domain Bacteria; kingdom Pseudomonadati; phylum Bacteroidota; species Bacteroidota bacterium. The sequence goes on from JAUZOH010000318.1 coordinate 3,452, forward strand.
ATATTTAAACATTTCGGCTATGCTCCTGATGCTTTCTTGTGTGGTGAAGGAGACATGGTTCAGGGTGGGGACAACGTGGATGTCATTGTTGCCGATGCTTTTGTTAAAGGGGTCCCGGGCATTGACTGGACTTCTGCTTATCATTTACTTAAAGGTCATGCTACGGTTTCAGGCAGAACCCCTTATTACAGAGAAAATGACAGGGGATGGGTTCCCTACAATACAATTCATAAAATGGCTTATGCCACTGCCTCCAAAACCCTGGAGTTTGCTTATAATGATTTCTGTGCCTCAGAAGTAGCCGGAGGATTAGGTTTTATTAAAGACAAAAACCGTTTCTTTCAGAGAAGTACGCTTTGGACAAATCTTTGGAATCCTGAAATTAGAAGTGAGGGATTTAATGGATTTATAGAATCAAAAGACAGTTCTGGCAGCTGGGTACTTCTGGACCCTAAAACAAATCCTAAAGGATCTTTTAGTTTACACTTTTATGAAGGAAACAGTTGGACTTACTCTTATTATGTTCCCCATCAGATGGGAAAATTGATCGGGTTAATGGGGGGAGATTCAATTTTTACCAGGAGACTTGAAAATTATCTTACTAATAGGTTGGAAATCAGTAATGAACCTTGTTTTCTTACCCCCTTTCTTTTTAATTATGTATCCCGCCCTGATCTGACTTCTTTTTATGTGAGAAAAACGGCTGAAAATTTCACGACAGGATCATATCCAGGGGATGATGATTCCGGAGCAATGAGTACATGGTTTATGTTTTCGCGCATGGGTTTCTTTCCGGTGGCTGGTCAGAATGTTTATTTGATTAATGGACCCAGATATAAGAAGGTTACTATTCAGATGGAGAATGGCAAAAAGATAATCATCAATGGAACAAATGCTTCAGCTCAAAATCTGTATGTTCAATCGCTAACCTTAAATGGGAAAACATTGAATCACAACTGGTTCAAACATAGCGATATAAAA
>JAUZOH010000319.1 GCA_030706565.1 Bacteroidota bacterium
CATCGTACAAGGCTTCAAAACAGGTTTCGTAATCATCAACTGCCTGATTATTAGGCGTGGAAGTGTTTTTCCCTATATTCCCGCCGATAATGATTTTGTGTTTCCTGCATTTGAGCCTGGTGGCGGCAGCGATGGCCCCCTCATTGTTAAATCCCATCCGGTTGATCAAAGCCTGGTCGGCCGTTAATCTGAACAAACGGGGCCTGGGATTTCCAGGCTGAGCTCTGGGGGTGACCGTTCCGACTTCAATGAAGGAAAAGCCAAAATTTTTCAGTTCATTAAACACTTCGGCATTCTTGTCAAAGCCGGCAGCAAAACCAATCGGATTGTTAAAATGAATCCCGCAAAAATCCCTTTCCAACTTTTTATCTTTTACTTCCAGGGCAGACCTGCATAAATATCCTGTACCAGGAATTTTAAATCCGAACTTTAATAATGCTACAATGCAATGATGGATGCCTTCGGGAGGGATGAGAAACAAAAGCGGTCGAATAATTTTTGTATACATAGGATTAAGCTTTACTGCTGCAAAGATAAAAAAGTTTAAGCTTAAAAGTTGTATAGCCGGATCAGTATATAGTAAATATTTGAATTTCAATGTTATATGAGAAGGTAAAAAGAGCTTATTCCTCTTTTCTGTTCATTTGCATCCGGGAAGTTGGCCTAATGGAAAAGAGAAAAACAAAAAATTGAAATCATACCTTCTAAAGTAAAATGTGTTAGAATTCATTTCTAAAAATAATTGAATCGTTTCCAGGCAATGATTAATTTTTCAGGTTAAAATATTCCCTATGAAACAGGTTTAAATTTAATGGGAAAAGGCTATTAAAATGATCAAAATAAAATAAAAGGGGGGCATTTCAAAAAAAATGTTAATTATGTAAATTGAAACATACAAAAAGGAGTAATTCTCAAAGAAATTTAACTAATTTCAGCCCCAAATTTAATTTTGATATAATCTAAATAAATGGAATGGATCAATGACTTACTATGGAAGGATTCAGTAGCCCATGTTGCGCTCATTTACAGTTTTGTAATAGCGATAGGAGTTGCATTGGGCAAGCTGAAGGTGTACAAGATCTCCCTGGGAACAACTTTCGTTTTATTTGTCGGAATTGTTGCCGGGCATTTTGGTTTTACTGTAAATCATGATGTGCTGGATTTCGTGAGAGATTTTGGTTTAATCTTGTTTGTTTTTTCTATCGGGCTGCAGGTTGGCCCTGGTTTTTTCTCTTCTTTGAAGAATGAAGGGCTGGTTTTAAATTTACTGGCAACTTCAATTGTGTTGTTAGGTTCTGTCTTGGCAGTGGTGCTTCACTATGTTACCAAAGTTCCTATGTCAATGATGGTGGGTATTCTTTCAGGTGCTGTGACGAACACGCCCGGACTTGGTGCTGCTCAACAGACCCTTAATCAATTTGCGGCTATTCATGGAGGTGAAGCCCCCAATATCGGATTAGGATATGCTGTAGCTTATCCCTTTGGTGTTCTGGGTATCATCCTTACGATGTTTATTATACGATGGGTGGCAAAGGTTGATCTGCATAAAGAATCCAAAGCAGTCGATTCTTTAACAAAATCTGATAGTACTGTTCCCGAACAGGCCAGTATTTTGGTTAGTAACTCCGATATTTTTGGGATGAAGATCAAGGATCTGAAAAAGAATTTTAAAAATGATGCCATTGTTTCCAGGGTTTTGCATGAGGGGAAAATATTTATCCCAACATTCCGTTCTACCCTGAAGGAAGGTGATGTCATTACGATAGTGGCACAAAAAGGGGATATTCCTTCATTAATCCGCTTGATTGGTAAACCCAGTGAATTGGATTTGGTCAGTTATTCTGATAAACTGATCATCAAACAAGTATGTGTTACTAACCGTCATGTTGCCGGCAGAACATTAGGTTCCCTTAAATTACGACTTCGCTTTGGAATAGGTATTACCAGAGTTCACCGGGCAGGAATGGATTTTATCGCTTCGCAAAATATGATGGTTCAGATGGGCGATAAATTAACTGTTATTGGGGAAGAAAAGGAAGTTGAAAATGTTTCCAAGTATTTGGGCAATTCCGTTAAACGCCTGAATGAACCCAATCTTTCAGCGATTTTCATCGGTATCCTTGTAGGTGTGGTATTTGGAAGTATTCCTATTGCCATTCCGGGTATTCCGGTTCCTATTAAATTCGGGCTTGCCGGCGGACCGCTGATTATAGCAATTCTGATCGGCCGTTATGGCTATAAATTCTCCTTGAATTCCTATACCACCTTAAGTGCAAACTTGATGTTAAGAGAATTAGGACTTGTACTTTTTCTTTCCAGTGTAGGAATAAAAGCCGGCGAAAAGTTTGTATCCACTTTGGTTTCGGGCGACGGATTTATCTGGATGGGATATGGTGCCATCATAACATTAGTACCTATATTATTAGTAGGTTTATTTGGTAAACTGGTTCTAAAACGCAATTACCATGAATTATGCGGGGTTCTTTCTGGTAGTACTACTGATCCACCAGCACTAGGATTCGCCAGTTCTCAGACTTCTACTGAAGCCCCTGCGTTGGGATATGCAACCGTTTACCCCTGGACCATGTTTCTTAGAATCATAATAGCCCAATTATTGATATTGTTTTTCCTTTAACATAACCTAATTGAAATCATGAAAAACTTCCGGAATCCACCGGGAGTTTTTTTTTGCCCCCTTCGATTTTTCAATTTCTCAATTTCTCAATTTTCCGGTTTATACTCATCCAGGGTATGGTCGGAATAAAAAATCAAAACCCTTTCAATCGCCTTGTTTTTTTTGCTCCTGCTGGCTTCAATATTTGAAGGCATTACGGGTGTTTGCCCGGAATTTTGCAAAGAAAAAGGCTCAGGAACAGTTTGTACAGGAGCTGCATTTTTAACCGTTTTTTCTTCGCGTTTAGGCTGTTCAAACAAGTTGCCCTGGATAAGGGCAGTTTTATACATTTCCCCGCGTCCAATCACCAACCATTCGGCATTTAACCGGGGATATTTCTGCAGCATCTTTTGGATGAAATCGAAACTCGGGTTGTTCCGCCCGGAAAGTATATGCGAAATGCTCGAACGTTGAACACCTATATCATCGGCAAATTTAGCCGGGGATAGCTGTTCAGAACTAAGAAATTTCAAAATCCGGTCTTTCATGAGTATTTATTTTAAGGTAAATACATATTTCACAATGAATGAACCCCTTAACTACAACATGCTTGAATATGTAAATTCTGTCCATTGGATTAATGTATAAATGTAATTTACACATTCACAAATGTAAAAATAATATAATTTACAGATGTAATTTTGTTTAAATTTTATTCGTTTACAATTGTGTATTGTGTTTACAAATATTAATGTGCACATAGGAAAATTTCTTAGCCACCGGCCATGGTATATGCCTTGCCCGAGCATGGGCTAAATATTTAATATCCTATTGATCTTTTGCGGTTTGGCGCCTTGGCGAGCAATGCATTTTGACAGGATTAACAAGATTGACAGGATTAACAAGATTAACAGAATTAATTCACAAAGATTGTAGGGGTTAACCTGTAATCCTGTAAATCATGTCCTTAATTTCATTTTCACCCAGGGAAGCAAAAAAGTCTTTAGGGATTATCAGCGAAACTTGTAATTTTATCCTCGAGACAGCGTAATAAATTATTATTGTTACACCTTCGATTGGGCTTAGGAAACTGAATCAAAGGCAAAATTCCATTCTTTATTCCATCTGGATCCTTTGCTACTTTTTTGCTACTTTGTTTTTGGCGAGAAACTTGTTTACAGACAAAAAATTTGACTGGATTAACCTGATTTAAAGGTTAGAAATATTAAGAATGGTTTTCTATTCTCTGTGCCCTGACTGCCTCCCACTGTTGAATTTTCCCCCAAAATTCCGGCCTTTCAATCCTTTACCCATTACTATAAGCGGAATTTTTACCCTTTTATCTTATCTTTTCCTAATTTATTGATGTTTTAGTTTATATAATTAATATAATAATATTGGTTAACAGGGATTTATTATTCAATAATATATTGATTTCTGCAATTGTAAACCCCAATTTATGAAATTTTTAGAGCAATACTTTATATAAAATTTATTATAGATTGAAATTCTGTAAGTTAAACAGCATAAATTTTTGCTGGTTCCAATTGTGAATTTTATTATTTTTTATTCATTGAAAATGTTTACAAAAGTGTATTTATGTCAATTTTGTTGCTTGTAGTAATTATTACAAATGTGAATTTTGTGGATAAAATTATCTTTAACTGGGTTTCCCCCTTTTTTTGAGCGATCAAGTAAAAAAAAATGCCTGAAAAAATTATCTCCTGCTGGTTGGATTATTTAAAAGGAGGCAAAGCAGCGGGAGGTAATTTTCAATTCTCGAGGAAATTGATTTTTGTAATTTTTACC
>JAUZOH010000320.1 GCA_030706565.1 Bacteroidota bacterium
CCACATCGGCAGTTTCGCCACCGGTTGATTTGATATTGACCCCCATTTCCCTTAATTTCTCGAGAAATTCTTCAGTACCATTAATAATGGCAGAAATCACTTCGCCGGGGATCTTATTTTTATTGCGGCCAATTGTAGAAGAAAGCAGGATATTATCAACAGCGCCCACACAAAGCAGGTCGTCAATATTCATCACTATGGCATCCTGGGCAATGCCTTTCCATACGGACAAATCGCCGGTTTCCTTCCAATACATATAAGCCAGTGATGACTTTGTTCCTGCACCATCGGCATGCATGATGTTGCAAAAATTCTCATCGTTGCCCAAGGTATCCGGGATTATCTTGCAAAAAGCTTTGGGGAAAATCCCCTTATCAATATTTTTTATTGCCTGGTGTACATCTTCTTTTGCGGCGGATACGCCACGCAAATTGTACCTGGAGCTGTTTTCTGTCATTATTTCATCCTCAATTCAAAATCCAACTTTTAGCTGCATCAATATCCTTAAAATATTGTATAGCTATTTCCTCCTCAATATCATCGGTTTGTATGTGATCCACCGATACAGTTTTATAAATATCAACAGGTACAACAATTGCGTATTTCTTCACTCCCAGTTCAATCACCTGTTCCAGGAAAAATTTCACAATCCAGTCTTGTACCTCCTGGGTTACATTAAAATTAAAATTGGTTGTATCTATCAGTACTTTTAAGGGCATGCATTCTTTAATCTGCGCTAATACTTTTACCATTTCATCCTTAAAAGAATCCTTTGTCAAGACACTTGATTCAGTTAGCCAGGTTGAACAGATAAAATTCTGCTCTTTGAAATAATCCGTAGTAGAGTAAAGACTTTTATATACAAGCATTTAAAAATTATTTATACTACAAACCAAGTAAATAACCACAAGATAATTTTTTAAAAGTATAAAAATACAACCAGAATTAAAAAAGAAAAAGAGCATGCAAAAATAATTGTTTTGCATGCTCTTTTTTATAAAAATTCGAAAAACTACTAATTAGCGGGTAAACAGTAATTCACGATATTTAGGTAAAGGCCACATTTCGTCATCAATGATGAGTTCGAGATGGTCAATATGATCACGAATTTCATCCATAAAGGGTTTCACAGTTTCAGCATAAGCCTTGGCTTTTTCTTCTGCGCTGTCCAGATGATTAGCCACTTTCCTGGCTTCAGTCATCTCTTCAGTCTTAATTCTTATCTGGGCAGCCCTTGAGCCGATATTCTTAATAAGTTCAAGCTTGCCTTCAATAAGGTCTTTAGCTTCTTTGGCATCAAAAATTTCCTTTATTCCTTTAACATTCTGGATTAAAACATTCTGATATCTCACAGCAGTAGGAATAATATGATTGATAGCCAAATCGCCCAAAACCCGGGCTTCGATCTGAAGTTTCTTGGTATAAATTTCAAGACTAACTTCATACCTTGCTTCCAATTCTTTTTCGGTGAAAATCTTATTATCGGTGAAAAGTTTTATGCTCTTGGGACTTACATATTGTTTTAATGCATCATAAGTCTTGGCGATATTGGGCAAACCCCGTTTTTCGGCTTCAATAACCCATTCTTCACTGTAATTGTTTCCATCAAATCTAACTGGTTTGGTTTCGATGATCAAGCGGCGTAATACCTGCAAAATAGCTTCGTCTTTCTTGACCTCTTTTTCAATGATCGAATCAACTTCTTTCTTGAATTTAATCAACTGGTTGGCTACAGCAGTATTAAGGGCAATCATAGCCGAAGCGCAGTTGGCACTTGAGCCCACAGCCCTGAATTCGAAACGGTTACCGGTAAATGCAAAGGGAGAAGTTCTGTTTCTGTCGGTATTATCCAGCAAAATTTCAGGGATCTTACCGATATTTAATTTCAATTCCGTTTTTTCGTCCGGGGTCATCTTTTCTTCGCTTACTCTTTCTTCAAGCTGATCGAGCATTCTTGAAAGCTGAGAGCCTAAGAATACAGAGATGATAGCAGGAGGAGCTTCATTGGCGCCCAAACGATGTTCATTACCTGCAGAAGCGATAGCAGCACGCAGAACTTCAGCATTATCCTGAACAGCCTTTACAGTATTGAGAACAAACATAAGGAACTGCATATTGGTTCTCGGAGTTTTTCCCGGAGAGAATAAATTAACGCCGGTGTTGGTAGACAAACTCCAGTTGGAGTGTTTTCCTGAACCATTAATGCCCTGGAAAGGTTTTTCATGGAACAGCACTTTAAAATGATGATGACGTGCCGTACGGCGCATGATTTCCATCATCAACATATTGTGGTCAACCGAAAGATTGGTTTCCTGAAAAACAGGAGCGCACTCAAACTGGTTAGGAGCAACCTCATTGTGACGGGTCTTGATGGGAATACCCAGTTTGTAAGCTTCAATTTCGATGTCCCGCATGTAGGCAGCAACTCTTTCAGGAATAGTACCGAAATACTGATCTTCCAACTGCTGATCCTTAGCAGATGCATGTCCCATAAGGGTTCTTTCGGTTAACATCAAATCAGGCCTTGCTTCAGCCAATGATTCGTCCACCAGGAAATATTCCTGTTCCCAACCCAAATTTGAGTTTACTTTAGATACATCTTTATCAAAATACTGACAAACATCAACTGCAGCTTTATCAACAGCACCTAAAGCTTTTAAAAGAGGAGTCTTGTAATCAAGAGCTTCACCCGTATATGAAATGAAAATTGTAGGAATACATAAAGTATTGTCAAGAATAAAGGCAGGAGAAGAAGGATCCCATGCAGTATATCCACGGGCTTCGAAAGTATTTCTAATACCGCCACTGGGGAAACTGGAAGCATCAGGTTCCTGCTGTACAAGTAATTTTCCGGAGAATGTCTCAACCACTCCACCTAAATCAGCAGGTTCAGCGAATGCATCATGCTTTTCTGCAGTACCTTCTGTTAGAGGATGAAACCAATGAGTATAGTGAGTAGCGCCAAGTTCCATAGCCCAAGCCTTCATGCCGGCAGCAACCTGATCTGCAACCTTACGATCAATGCGGGTACCTTTTTCAATTGCGGCACGTACGCTCTGAAAAGCTTCCTTGGAAAGATATCTTTGCATCTTGGTATAATCAAAAACATTTATTCCAAAATATTCAGAAGTCTTGCCTTTAGGAACCTCAACTTTTAGAGGCTGTCTGGTTAAGACATCCTCTAATGCCTTAAATCTAAATCTTGCCATAAAATATAATTTTTAAATTATTTTATATCTACCGATGCAAATATATAATTTATTCATAATATACCCCCAAATTATTAGAAAATTTTTACAATTTTTAATATTTTTTTTGACCTGGTCATATTTTTTTCACATTAAAACACGATAAAAAGACAATTTCATTTTATTAGATCAAAAAAATAAAATTTTCAATTATTTTCCACATTGACTAAAATAATTCAGGAGTAGCATCAAAATATTTTAATTTTTTCTGATTTTGGAAGCAATCTCTTTGGCAATAATTCCTGCCCCCTGTGGATTGGGATGAATTCCATCGTTAAACATCTCCGGTTTCCCGGTCAAAGGGGTGTATAAATCAATGAGTTTTGACCTGGTCTTTCTGGCAACCTTCTTCACTAAGGGGATAATTTCACCATGTATGACGGAATCATTAATGCCCCATTTCGTTTCGAAACAGGGGACAGGCAAACACAACCAGATCTCAGGCTTAGTTTTTAAGCCTTTAAAAGTATTCACCAGTTCAACATAGTTGGATTCAAACTCGCTTTTATATTTCCAATTGACCGGTTTGGAATCATTCGTACCCAATTTAATGATCACAATATTGGGCTGATAATCCAGAGCTTCTTGATAGGCCTTTTGGTTTATGTAAGGACTGTTCCCCTTCTTGAGTAAAGTTGTACCACTTACTCCAAAATTTTTCACTTCCCATCCCGGCCCCAAAATACGGCCAAGCTGTGCCGGATAACTGTCGACACTCCTGTTTTTAATGGTTGCCCCGTATGTAATGCTGTTGCCAATACAAGCTACGCGGACTTGTGAAAATAAAGCGGCATTGATGAAAAATGAACATAAAAAAACGGTAATTAACAGGTTTAATCTTTTCATTTCGTGGATAAATTAAGGTTATATATAAATTTCAATAAAATATATTTATGGATAAATATTCCGGACCTCTTCCTTATTTATGCCAGTCATTTGCACCATTGCGAGGCATATTTCCGGATTGCCACAGCCCAGAATTCGCCTAATTTTTGAGCGCCGGCAACATTGGGATGCAGATAAAAAGTTCCGTCGTATCCCTTTTCCGGGGCCAGATACTGCAAATAATTCATCCGGAAGAAATCAAATGCTTTGGTATCTCCCAGGACTACGCAAGGTTTATTGTTTTCCGCCAGCTTTTC
>JAUZOH010000321.1 GCA_030706565.1 Bacteroidota bacterium
AGGTAGAAATACTCGCCTTTAAAATAATAAAAACAAAAATCCACAAAAACATAGGGTACGGCTATGCCTATGATTGTTTGAATCCATGAACGCCAGCTGATAGGTCTGAAAATAATCAAGGCTATCCAAAGCATTAAAATATAAAAGATAAGATTAGGATAGAAGAAGCTCCCAACGGAAATTAAAATAGCTGCATCAAAGTAATTATAGGTAACCTTATCTTTTGCATAAGCACCTAAAACCCGGTCAATCGCTAAAACCAGGAAAGGGATACCGATCAGGGCAGCATTAAACCGTTGAATAGGGAAATAACTCCCGGCCAGCAGTAAAAAAAACAAAGAATGGAAATAGGTACGGTCAGTTAAAATATATTTGGTCCCAATTCTGACCAGGAAAAAAGAGATAAGGACCAACAAGCTAAATGTCAATCCAATAGAAAATTTAGGTATCCCGTCCACCAATCTTTCCAGCTCCAGATAAAAAGGCATTTGTCCTGGCGGTGAAGGCACAACTCCATGGACATAAACCCGCAAATAGGTTTGAATCCATAAAAGCGCTCCTGTCAGAACAATAAGAAACAACGTTAAAACCCTAAAACTCCTGAATATTCTAAAAAACATTCCCTAAAAAAATTATTTATTTAGATATCAAAACCTATATCTTTTCTAAAATATCTTCCTTCAAACTGAACTAAATCAGCATTTTTATAGGATAACTTAAGGCCATCTGCTTTGGTATCCCCAAAAGATGTAATTGCAAGCACCCTGCCCCCATTGGTGAGTATTTTCCCATCCTGCAATTTTGTCCCTGCATGAAATACCAGGCTGTCCTTGACATTTTCAAGGCCCATAATTTCTTTCCCCTTTTGATAAGGGCCAGGATAACCTCCAGAGGTCAACATGACCGCAGTGGCAAAGCGGCTATCGGCTTCACACTTTTTTTCTTCCAACTTACCCTGAGCCAGGCCTATAAACAATTCCACCAGGTCGCTCTTCAACCTGGGCATCACCACTTCAGTTTCAGGATCACCCATTCTGACATTATATTCGATAACATAAGGATTCCCTTCAACATTGATTAATCCGAAGAAAATGAAACCTTTATAAGGAATATGCTCCTCATATAGTCCTTTAATCGTAGGTTGAATAATACGCTGCTCTACCTTACCCATGAAATCTTTATCAGCAAACGAAACAGGAGAAACAGAACCCATGCCTCCAGTGTTTAATCCCGTATCGCCCTCTCCTACCCGCTTGTAATCTTTAGCTTCGGGCAAGAGTTTATAAGATTTCCCGTCGGTAAGTACAAAAACAGACAGTTCAATACCTTTCAGAAATTCCTCAATAACAACGGTATTACCGGCTTCTCCGAATTTTCCTTCAAACATTTTGGCCAGTTCTGTCTTTGCTTCAGAAATTGAGTTCAAAATCAATACCCCTGTCCCTGCAGCCAGACCATCGGCTTTCAGGACATAAGGAGGTTTCAATTCAGACAAAAATTCAAAAGCCTCATCCATCTCCTCTTTCTTAAAGCTTTTATAGCGGGCAGTGGGAATATCGTGCCTTCCCATAAATTCTTTGGCAAATTTCTTGCTCCCTTCAAGCTTTGCACCAGCCTTTTGAGGGCCAATCACGGCGATGTGCCTTAATTTTTCCTCAGATAAAAAATAATCATGAATCCCGTTCACCAATGGATCTTCCGGCCCTACCACCAACATATCAACCTGATGCTCCACAGCAAATTTCCCAATAGCATCAAAATTGTCAACGGGGATATTCACGTTTTCACCTAATGCAGCTGTGCCCGCATTACCCGGAGCAATGTACAGTTTGTTCAATAAACTGCTTTGGGTTATTTTCCAGGCCATAGCATGTTCCCGGCCACCTGAACCAATAAGGAGTATATTCATGATCAATGAAATTATCTTAAATTTTTTAAACTTAACAGAAAAATTGATAGGGCGAAATTACGCAAAAAATAATTTTGCCTCAGTTAAATACCCTTCTTTATTTTTTTGCTACTTTGCGAAATTGAAAAAACGCTGATTAAAAATGGAATATACTATATTAATTGATAGTTTCCACCCTTAATTCCAACGTAAACAATGTCCAGCAATAACTTCCGTTTTAAAAAATTCACTGTGTGCCATGACCGTTGTGCCATGAAAGTAGGCACAGACGGTGTATTGCTTGGTGCCTGGGCAGAAACAGATAATGTACACACGGCGCTTGACATAGGTACAGGAACAGGATTAATTGCAATCATGCTTGCCCAAAGATCAAAGGCCACAATAGACGGAATTGAAATTGACAAACTGGCTTTTCAACAGGCCCTGGAAAATGTAGACCACTGCCCCTGGAAAGAAAGAATCCAGGTCCGGCATGTCTCTTTCCAGACTTATTGCAAAAACGAAAATAAAAAATACGACCTTATCGTATCAAATCCACCTTATTTCAGCAATTCTTTAAAAGCCCCGGATTCTCAAAGAAGTGTAGCCCGTCATAATGATATCCTTCCATTTAAGGATCTTGTACAGGGAATTCCACCCCTGTTGGCAGATGAAGGGAAATTTTGCCTTATCCTTCCCTCTGAATCAGAAACTTTTTTTCTTGAAATAGCCAAAACTTACGGGCTATCCTGTTCAAAAATCACCAGGGTTAATTCAAAACCGGGCAAATCTCCATACCGTTCGCTGATTGAACTGATGAAAAAACCCCAGGTTACCCAAACCTCTTTGCTTACAGTTGCAGAAAACGACGGATCCTATAGCAGGGAATACAAAAAACTTACCGCTGAATTCTATCTGGCATTTTAGCATTTTCTAGGTACAGGTTTATATTGATAAGCAGGTTTAATAAGTTGAATATTAGTTTAAAATTAATTATTTATTATATTGAGATATCAATAATTATTTTTATCTTCAATTACTCAAATAAGAGCTGCCTCAAAATAAAAATTCTGAAATCATGAAGACAATACCCGTATCAAAGGAAAAACTTAAAAATTTTCTGGCCGAACGGCTCACCAGGAATGTACTCCAAGCAGATGAAACAGAATTATATCATGTCATCAGGCATGAAGCAATCGGTGGTTTTAATAAAATGGATGACAAACAGTTATGCAATCAGATGTTTGAAGCCATTCCTGAATTCGAATTATGCGAATTTGCAGGGACTGATGAAAAAAACATTTTCATCTCCCTGAAACCGCAGTATTCAGATAACGAAGAGAACATCCTGGTTGATATCAAACGCGTGATACAGACTAAAATAATCTGAAGAATCATTGATATTCGTTAAGCGACTTCATCAGTTTTTTCCTTGAGAAAAAAATCCTGCTTTTTACCGTGCCGATTTTTAAATCGAGCTGGCGGGCAATCTCTTTATACTTATAGCCATTGTTGTACATAGTAAAGGGCAGTTTCAGGTCGCTTTCCAGTTTTTCAATCTCTCTGGTTATTTCCTTTGCCGAATAATCCGTATCCGGAGCGTAGAATTGAGGTTCTTTACCTGCATTCAGGTAATACAAATCATTGGTATTATCAAAAGCAGTGTTTTCGCGCACCGAACGGCGATAATTATTAATAAAGGTATTCTTCATGATGGTATAAGTCCATGCCTTAAGGTTGGTGAAATCGGCAAATTTATTACGATTCGCCAAAGCTTTCAGGTAGGTATCCTGTACCAGGTCATCAGCATCATCGCGGTTATAAGTCAGGCTTCGGGCATATTGTTTCAGATTCTTCTCCAGACCTATCAATTGGTGATTAAATTCCATCGCTGTCATAGTCCTTAGCTTTTATTTTTGCTTTTCTTATACAAAAATAATACTGAACTGCCTATATTTCAAATTTGACAGGGCCACGGGAGGGGGTTATTTAGACCTTTTCTAAATAATATTATCAGCGTAACACATTGATTATCAATATATTATTCTTATTTAGAATGATTCAATATAAATTATAAATTTATTATATAGGCTGAAAGGGAAAGCCAAATTGGCAGTTGGCTTTCGATAATTTTGTCAGGCTTTTTCTCTTCAATTTACTTTTTACGGATAATTGTCAGTCCATCCCTCAAAGGGAAAATAACCTTTTCCACCCTTTTGTCATTCAGCACCATTTCATTGAATTCCAGTATCCCTCGGGTCGAACCGTCGGGCCGAGTAGCTTCGGTAACAACTTTCCCGCTCCACAAAACATTATCAGCCAGGATAAAACCTCCTGGACGAACCTTATCAAAAACCAGATTATAGTAAGCCGAATATTCATTTTTTTCACCGTCAATGAAAACCAGGTCAAATGAATAATTCAGCTGGGGAATTAGGGATAAGGCATCTCCTAAATGTAACTTAATTTTATCTG
>JAUZOH010000322.1 GCA_030706565.1 Bacteroidota bacterium
GGGAAATTGACTTCAGGAGATAATAAAATTGAGATTCTTGTATATAATACGCTGGGTAACCATTACCTAAACACAATTTCGCAATATGTTGGGCGAACAAATTCGGGACTAATCGGGCCTGTCAAAATTGATTTTTATTCAAAATGGAAATAGTGAAAAAAAGTAATATGAAGAGTATAAGGTTTTTTCTCATGGTCATTTGTGCTGTGTGTTTTTATGCATTTGGAAATGCGCAGTCAAAAGAGGCTGCTCCTGTTTACAAACCCTTTGTCAACCAGGCCGGATATAATCTGGGAGAATCGAAACGCTTTGTTTGTTATGGTGCACCCGATGGAACTCCGTTCAAAATAAAAAACAAGAAAAATAATCAAGTTGTTTTTGAAGGAAAAATGTTGAATAATCAGGGGTGGTTTACCAGTCTGAACCCTGTTAGTTCTGGCGATGAATATGTAGTTGAGGTCGATGGACGGGGACAGTCAGTCCCTTTCTGGATTGCTGACCATTTAATGGAAAAAATATCATCTAAACTGGCATATGATTTCTTTGTCGATGTTCGTGGTTATGACGATCTGGACAAATATGATATGTCTAAAGTATATGGTGGCGGTCCATCACGCGATGGTGGTGCGTATGGTTTGGAGGCTGTTTTCGAAGTTTTGCAATATGCGGTTAACCCGGCGCTTTACGACAATTGGAAGACTGAATTGGGAGATAAAAATGTTGCCGACCTAATTGATCTTATTCTCTGGCATGCCGAATTTGCATACAAATTCATTAATTATAACGGTCCAACCGGTTATCGCCATGGTTCGCTTGGTTATGAAGGCCAGCCTCGCATGAATTACGATTATTGGAATACTCTTGATCACCTTGCCGCTGTATGTGCCGCTTATCATTCTTTCCTGAAACCATACCTTTCTGAAGAAAAATATCAGAAATATCGCAAAGCTTGTTTGGACAACTGGGAAAAGTATGATAGGCATAAAGTAGTGCGATATTGGACCTACAGTGTAAAGTGGGTCGATTCAGGATTTCAGGAATTTAATGAGATGGGGAATGCGTTTGGTCAATCTGTTTTCAGTAACCTGTTTATGTATTTGTGCGAGAAAAACGAGAAAGATGGGCATCCCGAAAAATTTCTGAAGTATGCACAGGAAAGCGCTCAGGATATTATTACCAATTGGGATTTTAACAACCCACGCCATATGTGGTGGATCCGTAACGCAGAACATATAACGCCTCAGGCTTTAGCCTGGTTTTTAATGGTTGCTCCTGACCAGGCTCCTGCCGGTACGAAAGAGAAACTGGTCGCATGGGCTAATCACATGAAACAGAAAACCAATAATTTTTGGAAATATCGTATGCACAGCGAAACGGAATGGGCACATCCGAAAACCAAAGAGTTGGGTGGTGCACCTGCATTAGCAGGCTCAATGTTTGCTGTTTCTCATATACTTAATGATCAGTCTTTACGTGACTTGGGTTGGGCTCAAGTTGATTTCGTCTTTGGTGTGAATCCGGTTGGTACACATCTGAGCAATAAAAGTGAGGAAAGAGTGAAAATTGGTGGATATTGGGATGGGGTAGAAGAAGGCTGGCCACAAGCTCATCCCAATGGCTATGGCCGTCTTGGATTAGTTCGAGGTACTTTGGATGGGACACCCTTGGATAACCAGTTTCCTATTGCCAAAAACGTGGAGAAGATTATCGGCCAAAATGAAGGGCAGGTTTTTGGTAAAAATGCTTATGCCACCGAAGGATGGTGCATTTCGAACAGGGGCTGGGAGGCAACCGTGACTTTTGCCACATTGGGAAGCCAACAAATAAAATTGTTTGATGCAGAATCGAAAAACGAAATCTCCCAAGTTAAATCGGGTCAAACCATTACTATTGAATTGAAGGCTGCTTTGAATCAGGATTGGAACAAAATAGATAAAGGTTGGGTGGAAATAAAAAATGGAAATGAATTGCCCCAGAAACTTGAAGTAACAGAAACCGGGGCGAATTCCGGAATTTTTACTGCAAAATATTCTGTTCCAAAAACAAAAAAAGGTACAGAGATCAAAGTCTCTTACGGATATTTGGGTTTGGGTGTTGAATCAGTTTTGATAGTCCATTAAGTAGTTAAGAAAAATTAAGATGGATAAATATTTGTTTTTTTTATTGAGTAGTTTTTTTATTCAATAACCTGCAGTTGATGGTCAATAAAAGCAGGACAATAGTGAATCCACGAAGGAAAAGTTTATAAAGATGTGTCTTATGCATGTAATTCCCAGGCACAGGTCATGGATATTTTTATTCCAAATTTTAATGGTCGTTCCCTGTGGTGGTGTTAATTCATGGTAGTGCTTTTACCTGAAATAAATTAAAAATACAAATAAACTTTACAAAGCAAACGATAAGTGCAAATTTTTCCAGCAGGTGAAAGTCCCTTATGCACCGGGTTGTGCGTATAGCATTATCCTCCAGTTGGTGGAAAGGTGTTTTCACGTGAGGTATGCAATTAAGGAAGCCAAACGGCAAAATCCGGTACTGGCTGTATACGTGCCTGAAGTTTAATGTCAGGCTTACATTTTAATGGAAAGGGATAAGCGCAGCTCGTGTAGGTAATACAATGGCGTGGAGCTTTTTCTATAGGCTAACAGCCTATCGGGGCATTTCGTGCTTTATTTTTCTCCCTTCAATCTCTTAATTTCTTTATCAAAATCAGATTCGTAACTCTTGTCTTGTATTATTCTGTATTTGTCATATTCTTGTTCTGCTTTTAGTTGTGCTTCTAAAGCAGTAATTTTCCCTTTGTCTTTTAAAATCGGAAAACTTGACAGTTCCAAAAATTGATGTAAAAACTTAATCCAATCCTCCATTGTTGTCGGAATCTGCCTTTCGGCGCGACTCTCCGCTAAATCCAAGTATGCAGAAACAATCCTGTTGAGTTCTTTAATGTGTTCTTCGTTCAAATAATTTTTAGCGACTGAAACATCTGATTTCAATATCTTTCCATCAGGTGCATGTTTCCAATTTGTCAGACCCATATATATTTTTGATGCATCAGCTGACGAATAAATAATTTCCGCAGCCGTTTTACCTGTAATGGCCCAATGAAGCTTGTTCTGGACTGTCGCAAAGAATTCCTTGGTTAAAAAATCAGACTTGTCATAATCAATGGAAAGGGAATAAATGTCGGTGATTTTTTGATAAAACCTTCTTTCGCTTGCTCGTATCTCTCGAATTCGTTCAAGCAGCTCATCAAAATAATCCTTTCCGAATTGTTTTCCTTGTTTTAAACGCTCATCGTCCAGAACAAAACCTTTGGTTATAAACTCTTTTAAAACTTTAGTTGCCCAAATTCTAAATTTTGTTGCTTTATTGGAATTTACTCTATATCCAACAGCAATAATTACGTCAAGATTAAAAAATGTTGTATCGTATTTTTTACCGTCTTCAGCAGTATGTTCCAAAATGGAACTAACTGAAGTTTCAAGTAATTCGCCACTCTCAAAAATATTTTTTATATGCTTTGTTATTGCAGGTCTTTGGACTCCAAAAAGTTCACTTATTGATTTTTGCGTCATCCAAAAAGTTTCATCATGATAGAAAACTTCTATTTTTACATTTCCATCCTCATCTTGATAAAATATTATTTCAGATTCTTGTGACATTCAAATTTTTCTTTCAAAACTAATCATTTTTAATGAATTTTACGTAAATAGCGGTTTTCTTAGCATGAATGCTACTTATCGTATACTCCTGAAAAAAATTAAAAATACAAATAAACTTTACAAAGCAAGCGATAAGTTTGCGAATTTTTCCAGAGGGTGAAAGTCCATTATGCGTAGGGCCGTGCCTGTATCATTATCCGCCAGTTGGCGGAAAGGGGTTTCCCGTGAGGTATGCAACAAAGGAAGCCAAATGGCAAAATCCGGTACCGGCTGTAAACAAGTAAAACAAAAGGATCTGGACGGGCGAGTACGCAACCGGCTTAGGTATTGTATAGGGTCCGTCAACTAACGGAAACCGCTGTAAAGGGAGGAGCGCAGCTCGCGTACGCACTACAATGGCGTGGAGCTTTTCCGATAGGCTTTTAGCCTAGCTGCGGACTACGATTGTCAACTTGTGTTCATTCATTTCAGGTTGTTTATCAATTATTTAGTTTATAATCTCAAATCATTGTCAATCCGCTTGAACCTATCCACAAATTTATATTGCTTTTTGAACTTGTGTAATCTTTAAACAGTCCAAAAAGGCGGTTACTCGGGCTGTAGAGGCGAAACCTCTTTTGCAAGCCTTTAGTTTGATGAATGGCATGTGCGTGTTTACGAATGTGTGATAGCAGTTTCGA
>JAUZOH010000323.1 GCA_030706565.1 Bacteroidota bacterium
ATGAACGCCCCGCTGAACTTGAAAAATATTATCTTGATGCGGTTCCTGAAATTGGAACGATGGGACATAATATTTTAATAATACAAAAAACGGGTTATACTCCTGTCGCGGCCTTTGCACTATCTGAAAATTGTTGGAGTGACAATTATATTGCTCCGCAAGAGGCGGTAAATGAAATGTTTCTGAAAAAATATGCTGGCAATAAGACCGTTGAGGCTTTTATTTCAAATATGAGGTATGAGGCAGAGTTATATTCAAAGTATAAACAGTATTATGGATACGTGTTTTATATTGGAAAAAGAATAAAATAAGGCCAACCCCTAATTGAGTAACCAGCCGATAGGCTAATCATATTGATGTTTTACCAACATTAGCTATTTTTTATGAAAAAATTAGCTTTCATCGCCCAAAACAAGGCAACAAAAGCTAATTGCATAATTATTATATTCCGGTATTTTAATCCGGAAAGTACTATCCTGATAAAAATACTATCCGGGATTAACAACTCATTTCACCGGCGTTTTTCTTGGCGGATAAAAGGTTGTAAGCCCCTTTAACGACCACTTTGGCCGTTTTGATGTTAAAACCTTCGGGCAGCATGATTTCACTATACCCGTTATCGGAGACACCTTTATGAACTTCCACCATGCGGTATTCGGTAAACGATTTGCCGTTCTCCTTTTTATCTTTGTTAAAAACAAAAATATAATCCTTGTCTTCGAAAGTTACTACGGCTTCCGAGGGCAGGGCATTTACCCTGCCACTGGAGGCATCAATCACCGCATTCACATACATTCCGGGCAGCACGTTTTTGCTATTGCCCGTCACGCTGGCATAAACCTTACAGGTTTTATCGGAATCAACCGATTTGCCGGTCTGGTAAACCACAGCTTCGTGTTGCACTGCATCATTATTGGTGAAGAAATGTATCTTCTGTCCCCTGGCCACCTTGTCCGCATCCTTCTGAAACAGGGTAAGCTCAAGAAAAAGCTTACTGCTGTTCACCACCTCAAACAAAACATCGGCAGGTGAAACAAACTTGCCCAGGTTCACATTCACGGCCTTAATGTAACCCGAAATGGGCGATTTCACGCAAATGCTGCGACTGATGTTATCAATGCGCAGTTTTGCGGGATTGATGCCCAAAAGAGCCAGTTTCTGGCCCAAAGCTTTCACCTGTACCTTAAGACTCCTGTAATCTGCTGTTGTTTGCTGAAAAGTCTTGGCAGAATTAATATTCCCGCTGTACAGATCCTTCTGCCTCTTGTATTCTGCCTCGCTGTATTGAAGCTGGCTGGTGCTTTCCAGATATTTTTGCTGCAGGTCAATAAAATCCTGATTCTCGATAATGGCAAGTGTCTGGCCCTTTTGTACCAAGCTGCCCGGAATCAGCCTGATATTTTTAACAAAACCGCCCATGGGTGTACATACAGATGCCAGGTTCTGAGGCGCAACCGAAACAGTGCCGCTCACTTTCAGCGTGCCGCTCAGCGCACGCTTTTCTATCGAACCGGTTCTGATTTCGGCAAATTTAACCTGGTCGGCACGCATCTCAACAATATCATCAGGAAGCACTTCGGTTTCTTTGGTTTCTTCACCAGCTTTCTTCCCGCCCCTGCAGGAAACAAAAGCAATGAGCATAACCGGTAATATTATTTTTGAAATAAATCTATATTTTGACATGATACAAAATTTTAAAATGTTTTACCCGTAATAAAGTCAATGTTGATGATGGTTTGATTAAAGCTGTTGAGCGCATCCAGGTAATTTTGCCTGATAGTCAAAGCCCTGTTGAGACTGAGGATATATTCGAGATAATCAATCGCCCCGGCCTTGTAACTGCCCGTCGCCTGCACGATAATCATATCGGCCTCAGGAATAGCCTGCTGCTCGTAATATTCGACACTGCCTAAGTACTTGCCATATTCATCAAGTAATTCCCGGTAATTGGCAGAAAGCGATTTGGCAAACAGTTCGCTATTGTTGCGGGCAATGCTTTCATTGATTTTTGCTGCTTTAATTTTCGAGGTATGAGGGACAAACCAGAGCGGGACAGCAATTCCCGCCTGTATACCTGTAAAACGGTCGCCTGCGCCGAATGTGCGGGACACCCCGTTTACATCCTGCGTGCCCCGGATGGTCTGGCTGAAATACCCGACACTGAAATCAGGCATCATTCGGCTGCGCTCAAGTTTCGTTTCAAGCTGCGATATTTCAACCTGCTGCCTGCTGTTTCCCAAAGCAGGGTTCTGTGCAATGGCCGTACTGTCACAAACAGGAATAAAACTTATCCGCTTCAATACGGTATCCGAAGGATAAATAGGGATACGGGTATTCAAAAGCGCTTGCAGCTTACGGTTATATATGACTATATCGGCAGATGTTTGTTGCAGCTGGTTTTTAATTTCAAGGCTTTGCGAACGGGCGGTGATTACATCAAGACGGTTTGTCTCGCCAGCTTTAGCCTTCCTTTCCGCAGCCACCAGGAAACCTGCAAACAGGCTGTCCTGACTGGCCAATAATTTTCGCCTCGAATAAAGATACGCCAGTTGCCAGTAAACCTGTTTTACCCGGGTTGCAATCTCAAGCTGTGAACCTTTCAACTGCCATTCGCTGCTCTTCACATTAGCCCCGGCAAGCCTGGACTGGTTAAGGTAGACCGTGGGGAAAGCAAACGACTGCGAGACGGTGAAGCTGTTGTCCCTGGAATAAGAATTAAACTGCCCGTATTCCATTTCCAGGCCTGTTTTGCCAATATCCCAGGAAGCGCCTTTCAAAGCTTTCTGAACATCGACCTGGTAGCCTGAAGAACGTACGGAAAGATTGCTGTCCAATGCCATTTTTATGGCATTGGACAAATCAATAGGGTTGGCCTGCTGGGCTTTTATGCAATTAAAAAATGAAGGAACAACAAACAACAATAAAAGCAAAGATAAATGCTTTGCAGACTTTCTTATGAACAGCTTCCTGAATGAATGTGTTGAAAATATGATGTAAAACACAGGCAGGACAACCAATGTGAGCAAAGTTGCCGTGATAAGCCCGCCAATTACAACTGTTGCCAAGGGCTTCTGAACTTCAGCACCGGCCGAGGTCGACAAGGCCATAGGTAAAAAGCCCAAAGAAGCAACGGAAGCAGTAATGATGACCGGCCGCAGGCGGGTTTGCAGGCCCTTCAGCACCCGTTCGGTTATATCTGTTACTCCTTTTTGTTCTAGCCGGTTAAATTCGGCAATCAATACAATTCCATTCAGCACCGCCACCCCAAAGAGGGCAATAAAACCAATACCTGCAGAAATGGAAAAATTCATACCCCTTATCCAAAGGGCAAATACACCGCCAATTGTTGCCAGGGGCACGGCCATATATATAAGCAGGGCCTGTTTAACCGAATGGAAAGTAAAATAAAGCAATACGAAGATCAGGAGCAATGCAACGGGCACAGCGAATGACAATCTTTTCTGCGCTGCCTCCAGGTTCTGGAACTGGCCGCCATAAGACACATAATAACCGGCCGGAAGCTGCACCTGCTTGTCTATTTTTGAAGAAACATCCTTAATAACGCTTTGAACATCCCTGTTCCGTACATTAAAACCAATGGTGATCCGTCTCTTGGTATTTTCCCTTGATACCTGAGCCGGGCCGGATTGAATGGAAACATCGGCCACCTGTTCGAAAGGAACTTGCACCCCGTTGGGCAAGGCAACCATCAGGTTTTTAACATCTTCCAGGTTTTGGCGGTAATCCTTATCCAGTCGAACCACCAGTCCGAAGCGTTTTTCCTCATCAAACACCACACCTGCCTGACTACCGGCAAAGGCAGCGCGCAACACACGGTTCACCTCATCAACAGACAGGCCGTATTGAGCCAGGCGGTCACGGTTGTAGGTTATCTGCACCTGGGCCAGTCCGGTCACTTTCTCCACATTTATATCTTCTACCCCATCGATTTTCCGGATGATCCTGGCAACATCCCCAGCTTTTTCAGCCAAAGTACTCAGGTCATCACCAAATATCTTAATGGCAATATCCTGTTTGGAACCCGAAAGCAACTCATTGGTCCGCATCTGGATGGGCTGCTGGAATTCAAACTTCACGCCTGCCAGCGGCACCAGGGCCTCTTCCATCTTCTCGATCAGCTCTTCCTTGTTTTTGGCTGAAGTCCATTCACTCTTGTTTTTCAAAGTAATGATATAATCTCCTGTTTCCATAGGTGTCGGGTCGGTCGGAATTTCGCCGGACCCAATCTTACAAACGGTGTGTTTAATCTCGGGGAATTTGCTGAGCAATATCTGGTTGGCTTTTTTAACCATTTCAATCGTATTGGTA
>JAUZOH010000324.1 GCA_030706565.1 Bacteroidota bacterium
AGAATAATCTGCCGAAAAACAAAACTTATTAATTTTCGTAGTTAGATATATACTGCTGTTAAGACTTCCGTGAGAATCCATACCGGTATTTATACTTCCATTATATCCGTCCATTATTTTTCTGGATGTAACGATGTTAATAATTCCACCTACTCCTTCGGCATCATATTTGGAAGATGGATTGGTAATGATTTCTATATTTTTTATTTTGCTTGCAGGAAGGTTCTTGAGCACATCCTTTCTATTATATGTCATCATTAATGAACTTTTGCCATTAACCAAGATTTTAAAATCTTGCTGTCCTTTCAAATAAATTTCATCATTGCCATCAACTGTTATAAAAGGTACTTTACGAAGTATTTCCAAAGTATTGCTGGTTTGAGATTCCGGGTCTGATTCTACGCTATACACGATTTTATCAACAGTCTCCCTAACTAAAGGCTTTTGGGCAGTTATGGTAACTGTCTTTAATTCCACTCCTTCTTCCATGGCAAGTGTTCCAAGATCGGTTATTTCTTTTTTTATATTTAAAGGAATATGAATTTCTTTATAACCCACTGATGAAATAATTAGTGTATATTTATGTGATTCACCTGTTTTAATTAAAAAACGGCCAGAAGCATCACTTGCCTGCATTATTTTTTTCTGGTTGCTATCATTTTTTATAGTAATTGTTGCATAAGGGATACTATTGCCGCTAAGCTTTTCAACAACCTGTCCCTTGATTTGATAACCCATAAATTTTTTCTGCGACATTAACGGCAAGGAAATGACAAAGCTCAGAATCAGTATTATATTTATTCTGTATCTCATGGAATTAGGTAGTTTCATCGGTTTAAGTTTAGGTTTAAAATATGAATTTAATAAAGTTGGTTATTATTGATTTCCACAATTTGTCCCTCAAATTATGTCCAATTAGTTGAGGGTTAAAATATTGAATTTGCTGATAAGTGGTTGGTTATCCGCTTTTTATGAACATGATTTTTCCAAAAGGGATAACTTTGCTTACACGATTTTTTTTATGCATTCCAACAAAATGATTTTCCTTTTAATAATCAAGATTTGTAGGCTGAGCCTATTCATTAATTTTTAGATTAAAACATAAATTAAAAGTATGAATTTTTTTTGTTAAAATTATTTTTTTACAATTATTTCAATTAAAAATATTGTTGCTGAGTTATATTGAAATTCTTTCTTATAAAATTTAACTTTTTGCAAAACAATATTCATTTGAATGAAAAGTTGCTTGACAGGTCGCCGCTCTGCAGCTCAATATAAACGATTTGCAATTCACACCTAGATAGTTGATTTTATATAACATTCATATATTCTGGATCAATTAGAAAATGCAGTAATTACATATATGGTTAATCCAAAGAATCTTATTAAACAATCTTGAATTATGTTTAGCAATTATGAAAGTTCAAAGGGTTCAATAGTTTAAAATCGGATCAGGTAGACAACAGGATGTTAATCGGACTTTAACTTTGATTATAAAACAGAATCCTTTAATGGTTGAAGGTAGTCGAAGCCAAACTCTGAATTTTTAGTCTTTTTCAGCCTAATAAAATATTTAAGTTTCGCAACTAAATATTTCCCTGAACGGAATAAAATTTAAGGCCCGTAATTTATTGTCCTTCAATCCTTATATAAGGAGCTAAAACAAGCCGTTGATTCATTAAAAATTACAGGATTTTCCTTCGCAAAGCGTTAAAAACAAAATCCTTATTGACTGCCTACTGTCTGAATGAAGCCGATCCGCCAGCTGGCGGACGTGTTCGCCCATTGGCGAATGACGCAGTCACAGTCTTTTTTGTAAACTTTTTGTGACGACAACTAAGCGAAGCGATCTCATTCTCCTGTATTTCATGGAAAATAAAAAGTTTGAATAAAGTTTTAACGCAAAGAATACCCCGGAGGTACATAGATTTTTCTCCGTGTAACTCTGTGTCTTCTCAGTGTATCTCTGTGTTAAAGTATTTAATTATTTAATTATTACACAGAGAACCACAGAGTTTTTCACGGAGAGCCACAGAGAAATTAAAGATATTCAGTATTGTCTTGTTTCCCGGAACGGAATAAAATTTAAAGCTCCTGATTGATGTCCATCAACCCCGCTTTACGAAGGGGCTAAAACAGGCCGGTGATTCATTAAAAAGTTCCAGGACTTTTAATTTCTATCATTGATTAATTGAACCATTTCGAACTATCTCAAACCTGCTCGAACCATTTTTCCTCAGTGAACTCCAGGCCTTAGTGGTTAACGTATTTTTGCGTCTCTGCGCCTTTGCGTGAAACGAATTTTTCGCAAAGCGCATAGCGGCGGCCTATCAAAACACAGTACTGTCTAGCGGACAATAATGATTTTCAATCTATGATTTAAATTGTTCATTTGAAAATAGTTAAAAATTTCCTACCTTTGCATGCCTTTTTTAAAGGTGTAATAATGATTATTATACAGATTTATAAATGATTACAGTTTCAAATTTAGCAATTCAGTTTGGCAAACGAGTTTTATTTCAGGATGTAAACCTGAAATTTACAGCCGGAAATTGTTATGGAATAATAGGTGCAAATGGTGCAGGGAAAACCACTTTTATCCGAATGCTCAGTGGTGACCTTGAATCGACAAGGGGTTCAGTCAGCCTGGGCCCCGGTGAACGTTTGTCCGTTTTAAAACAGGACCATTCCGCCTATAACGAATGTACAGTGCTTAATTCGGTGCTGATGGGCCACGAAACCTTGTGGAACATCATGCAGGAAAAAGATGCTCTTTATGCAAAGCCTGATTTTTCTGATGAAGATGGAGTAAGAGCGGGTGAGTTGGAAGAAAAATTTGCCCATCTGGATGGCTGGACTGCCGAAAGCGATGCCGCCAATTTATTAAGCGATCTGGGTATCAAAGAAGATCTTCACAATAAGTTGATGAAGGAGTTGAGTGGTAAACAAAAGGTGAAAGTGCTCCTGGCACAGGCCCTTTTTGGCAAACCCGACAATCTTTTGCTTGATGAGCCTACCAATGACCTTGACCTGGAAACCGTGATATGGCTGGAAAACTTCCTGGTTAATTTTGAAAATACCATTCTGGTGGTATCTCACGATCGTCATTTCCTGGATTCCATCTGTACCCATATTGTTGATATAGACAGGAACAAAATTAACGTGGTTCCCGGTAATTATAGCTTCTGGTATCAGTCAAGCCAGTTGGCCCTAAACCAGCAAATGGCCCAAAACAAAAAAGCTGAAGAAAAGCGAAAAGAACTGCAGGACTTTATTGCCCGTTTCAGTGCTAATGCATCCAAATCAAAGCAGGCTACCAGCCGTAAGAAGATGCTTGAAAAGCTCAACTTTGAAGAAATTATACCTTCTACCCGTAAATACCCGGGTATTATCTTTTCACCTGAACGTGAACCGGGGAATAATATTCTTAATGTTCAAGGATTATCTAAAAAAGTTGATGGGAAATATCTTTTAAAGAATGTTGAATTCAGTGTTGACAAGGATGATAAGATCGTTTTTCTCTCACGGGATCCACGGGCGATGACTACCTTTTTTGAAATCATTACCGGCAAAGATAAAGCCGACAGCGGCACATACGAATGGGGCGTAACCATTACACCTGCTTATTTGCCTGCTGAAAATTCAAAATTCTTTCAGAAGGATATCAGTCTGATTGACTGGATTGGCCAATATTCGGAAGATACTACCGAGATTTTCCTGAGGGGTTGCTTGGGAAAAATGCTTTTTTCGGGAGAAGAAGTTTCCAAAAAAGCCACCGTTCTTTCCGGAGGTGAGAAGATGCGTTGCATGATTTCCCGCATGATGCTCCGTAACGCCAATGTGTTGATTCTGGACAGCCCGACCAATCACCTGGATCTTGAATCTATTCAGGCTTTCAACAATTCACTGACCGGTTTTAAAGGGAATATCCTGATGTCATCTCACGATCATGAATTTATTCAGACTGTCTGCAACCGGGTGATAGAATTTACCCCGTCAGGTATTATTGACAAAAAAATGGAGTATGATGACTATATTTCTGATGAAAGGTTGAAAGAAAGAAGAGAAGGAATGTATGTTTAAGTATTGAAAATCAGATAAAAAAAGCAACCTGAATTTAGGTTGCTTTTTTTTATCTGATAAATTATTGTTATGTGTTAATGTTTAATTGTTCGTGTATTGTTCTGATTGTTTATCTTTTCAAAGCAATGTCTTTACTTTCCAGCAAATGCCAGATCAATTGGTAATAGTTATAAAGCCTGTTATAGTCAATTCTTGAGGGTTTATCC
>JAUZOH010000325.1 GCA_030706565.1 Bacteroidota bacterium
GATAACATAGTGATTGATGCTTCTGCCTTTGGGTCAAGAACTTCCACGCTTATAACTATTACAGTACCCCAAAATGCTATGCCCGGTATAGTAACGTTGAAAACTCCTTCGG
This sequence comes from Bacteroidota bacterium, assembly GCA_030706565.1. NCBI lineage: Bacteria > Pseudomonadati > Bacteroidota > Bacteroidota bacterium. The sequence continues at coordinate 113 of JAUZOH010000325.1, forward strand.
GTGATATCGTCACAAAAACGCATTTGAGCTTCCTGGAACCCATTTCTATAGCAAGCTTTTCACCCACTTCACTAAAAGCAGATTCTGTATTGACCATCACTGGTGATTATCTGAATTTAGTCAAGCAGGTTATTTTTAAGGATAGGGTAATCGTGAAGGATTCTATGTTTATCAGCCAAAGCCGGCAAGAAATTAAATTAAAGTTGCCTGCTGAAGCACAAACGGGAAAAATTGCGGTTTCTAATGGAGCCAGTGATCCGGTAATTGTTTATTCCACAACCGATTTGACAGTCAAACTTCCCGGGATCACAACTATTGAACCCAATCCGGTAAAGGCTGGTACTGAACTTACTATTAACGGTACAAACCTTGATTTGGTCAAAACTGTTATTTTTGGGGGCAATAAAATAGTGGCCTCATTTATCAGTCAATCTCTCACAAAATTGGTGTTAAAAGTTCCAACTGATGCTCAAGATGACACGGTTAAAGTTGTGCCAGCCTCAGGGGTAAATGTAAAATCTGGCGTTCCATTGAAAATGGTTGTTCCCACAGTTAGCGTTAGTCCTTTGACTGTTAAAAACGGATCAGACATAACTGTAACTGGGACAGATTTAGATTTGATTGATCATGTAGTATTTGGCGGGAATAAACTGGGCACTATAAAGACAGGTGGAACTTCAACCCAAATTTTAGTGACAGTTCCTAATGATGCAGTTAGTGGTGAAGTCGATTTTGTTACCAAAGCAAACACAGTAAAAGGGCCTTCACTTACGATCATCAGTCCTGTGTTCAGTTCTTTTTCGCCTGAATCATCAAGGTCTAATGCAGATATAGTTATTACAGGTACAGATCTTGATCTTGTTACTGATGTTGTATTTACGGGTGGGATTAAAGGTATTATTGGAACAAGAAGTTCTACTCAAATAACAGTTACAGTTCCGGTGGGTGCTAAATCTGGCAATATAACATTACTGGCAATTAATGGAAGCCAAGTTCAATCACCTGCAGCTTTCACTCTTAATGCCAACTTGCCTATAATAACCTCATTTACTGAAGCAAAAGGCACACCTGGTAAAATTTTAACATTGAATGGAACTAATCTCTCACTTATAAAACAGATGATTTTCCCGGGGAATATTGTAGCCACTGATTATGGTACAAAAACTGATACAAAGGTTGAGGTATATGTACCTTCTAACGAAGATTATTGTGGTCTGGGGCAAATTTCAATGTTAACCTACGAGGGTGATCAAGGTTTAACGCCTCAAATATTTATTGGAACTGTTGATCCTGTTGCCGATCCTACCAAAATAATTGTTGATGGTACCAATACTGCCATACCTGGTGATTGGGGCGGGAATATAGAGGTTGTGAATGCTCCTACCCAATCCGCCTATTTTGGAAATGTGGTCCATGGAAAAGCAACAGCTCTGACGGGTTGGGCATGGATATGGGGAAATAACTGGTATTCTTTCCCATCTGTTCCCTCATCCGATTATGTATTAAAAATGGACGTTAAAATCACAAAACCACTAGGTGGATCAAATGTCCATTTCCAAATGGAGTTAGGTGGAAATCGTATTGATTTGGGCTCTTTTGGTACTCCTCCCACCGATACTACAAATGGCTGGATAACTGTTACATATGACTTGTCTTCTTTAGGCGGTATTACCATACCTTCCGGTGGGGAGTGGGGAATTAATTTCTGGTATGCAACCGGTGCTGTTGACATTTCAGGTTTATACATGGACAATTTACGTTTCGAACATAAATAACTAATTCCATTGTTAGTTAATATTTAAGGTATGGGGTTATCTATCAGAGAAGGTGACAAGATAATCCTATACTTTTAAACGATTTTATTATAACAGCACATAAAAAGCAGGGGCAATAATTGACCATTTATTTCTGATATCATTGTCTTATACCCTCTGACTAATTCTTATAAATGAAGCGTGGAATTAATTAAAAGCTGGCTTCAATCTAATCAATGTTGATTTTATAAGTGGTTTAACTAACCACAGAATGATGTTTGAAATATAAATTTGTGTTAGGATGAAAAAATATATAACAATTATTATGTTTAGAAAAATTCTGGTTTTTTCTGTTTTCAGTGCAATAGTATTAATAAATGACCAATGTTATTCACAATCAAAGATATCAGCGCAGGTCAGAAAAAATTTAGTTGATAAGAATGCAAGTGCTCAAACTGTTGCCTTGTATTATAATTTAAAAGCCATTGCCAGAAATTATACCATTTTTGGGCAACAGGATTATGCCTCCGATGGCAAGGGATGGAAAAACCTTGAAAACCGTTGCGATGTAAAAGATGTTTGTGGCTCTTATCCTGCCATTAATTGCTTGGATTTCCTGCACTTTACCAATCCTGTGACAAGTGAGAAAAAAGATAACAGTTATCTTACCCGTTTGATGCATCAAACTTATGATCGCGGAGGAATCATATCCTTTTGCTGGCATTATTATAATCCCGTTACCGGAGGTTTGTTTTATGATACCACCGAAGTGGTTAAAAACATTTTGCCTGGCGGTTCACACCACGAAGTCTTTAAGAAAAGTTTAAAAATCATTGCCAACTTTGCCCATAATGCCAAAGGAAAGAATGGAGAGCTGATACCAATCATTTTCAGGCCCTGGCATGAATTTGACGGGAACTGGTTCTGGTGGGGCAAAAGCCATTGTACTGCCCAGGAGTTTAAGGAATTATACCGTTTTACAGTGATTTATCTCAGGGACAGCCTTCACGTACACAATTTCTTATATGCTTTTTCCCCCGATTGTAAATTCCATTCCGAAGCCGATTATTTAAAAAGATATCCCGGAGATGATTATGTAGATATTTTGGGTATGGACAATTATTGGGATTTCACACCAAATGGGGAAGGATTGAAAGGTGTTATTCTTAAGGCAGGAATAATTACAAAATATGCCCAAAAGAAAAATAAACTGGCAGCCCTTACAGAGACCGGACTTGCCAATCTTCCCGATACAACCTGGTATACAGAACGTTTATTGAAAGTTTTAAAAGATAAAAATGTCAGACTGGCTTATGTCAACGTATGGAGAGGGGAGTATGTACCTTATCCGGGACATCCGGCCTGCAAAGACTTTATTAAATTCCGCAACGATCCTGTGATTTTGTTTGAATCGGATTTGCCGGATATGTACCTCATGAACAAAAAATTAAATATTAAAAAGAACTAATCAATCCTGATATCATTTCTTAATGTAACAGAGAATATCAGAATATTGACGATAAAGAAATTTTATGCGTTATATTCAAATAGTAATTGTTTTTCTTTTTTGTGCTTCATGCTGTACACAAAAATCCAGGGTAAAGGAAACTGTTGACAGTCACGCGACAAAAGAAACAAAATTTTGTTTAAAAATCTGTAAGGGTTTAGGGAAAATGGTATTATGTTCGGTCATCAGGATGACCTGGCGTATGGCCTGAAATGGAAGTACCGGCAAGATAGTTAAGATGTAAAATTGTTGGGGCGATTATCCCTCTGCAAAGGATTATTTGGATGAAAAAAACACTTTTTTAAAGTGATTTAATGGGAATGAATTATCCAAATGAATGATTGCTCAAAACTGAAGTTTAGTTCAGTTAAAAGTTTAGAATACCTGGCTTCGGGCCGGGGGATCAATCATTATAGAAAATAAACCGGGTCAGTTCTGATGTTGCATCAGGGTGAATTATAGTTGATCCTGGGAAAAATAGGAATATGATGACAATCAAATTTGAGTCAAGGTTAAAAGAACTTATTACGGATTATGAAGAGTTGGTTACCAGGGAGAATGAAATTGAGGAACCAGACAATGGAATTTTTGACAGATATAAATATCCTGTGCTCACCGGGGCACATACCCCATTATTCTGGCGCTATGACCTGAATCCGCAGACCAATCCCTTTCTGATGGAGCGGTTTGGGATCAATGCAGCGTTTAATGCGGGAGCGATAAAACTGGAGGGGAAATACTTGCTGATAGCCAGGGTGGAAGGTGTAGACCGCAAATCTTTTTTTGCGGTGGCCGAAAGCCCCAATGGAGTGGATAACTTCAAGTTTTGGGATTATCCGGTTAGTATGCCGGAGACGGAGGAGCCGGATACGAATGTGTATGACATGC
>JAUZOH010000326.1 GCA_030706565.1 Bacteroidota bacterium
CGGAAGGGTCAATATTGTTTAAGTCACGTTCAATACCATCAACCAATACCAATGGCGTTGTTGTTCCTGAGAAACTCGATATACCCCGAATCCAGAAATTGGAATTATCATATCCGGGTTCACCCGAACGTGTTACAGCGATCAAACCTGAAACTTGTCCGGCAAGGTTATTGGATAAGGAGCGGGTTGAACCTACCTGCAATTTTTGGGGTTCCAGGGTTTCAATGGCTCCGACAACCGATAATTTTTTCTGGCTACCATAACCTGTTACCACAATTTCGTTCAAGGCCATTACATCTTCTTCCAATATGACATTAAAATTAATTTCGTTACCTACTTTAATTCTCTGAGTTTTGTAACCCATATAAGAAAATTCGATCTCGGAATTTTTATCGGGGATATTCAAATAAAAATGTCCGTTCTCATCCGTAATCGTATTTCTCAAATTTTCTTCACCGACCACTTTTACACTTACACCGGGCAAAGCATTTTTTTCTTTATCCAGTACCGTTCCCGAAACATGTATATCGTTATTGACAGGCTTTCTCCTAACAACAGGTTGGTTGTGAATGGTAATTTGGCGGTCTTTGATTTCATAGGTATTGTTTGTTCCCGCAAAGACTAGGTCCAATATTTCGCTTACAGATTTATTTACTGTATTTACTTTAACTTTGCGGTTTAGATCGATAGTCCCGTCCCGGTAAACTATGATAAACTTACTATTCTTCTCAATTTGTTTAAAGACCTGTAAAACGGTCATCTCTCCATGAATGGAAAAGATTTCCTCCTTTGAGTTAGATTGGGCTGCTGAAATGTTTTTTGTAGCGAATAGAAATAGTAAAAAAATCAGGAAAAAGTTTCTTATGGATAAAAAAGGCATTACTTTAACTTTTATATGCCTATTAGTAAAGTAATTTTTCATACATTTAAAGGTTTAAGTTAGCGATAAATTTTAATCTTAAAATTTTCAGGTTGGAGGGGTTGTTGAAGAACCAATTCAACCTTTTTTTAATTCTACGGTCCATTTTCTTCCATTTTGTATATGTTTATTTAATTATTAGTAGTGATGCGTTTACTTAAAAAAGTTTAAAACCCTGATCATAAATTCAATAAAGCCTTATTTGATTTTTTGATTTGAATTGACTTGTAATTTTGCACCTTTTAAGTGCAAAATTTTGAATTCAGGTAAGTCTATTTTTGCTCCGATACTTTAGTTTGAATATGTAGGAGTATGAAAAGCAGGTTAACAGATGTAAAGGGAACTCTCGAATCCGGGTTAAATTATTGGAATCAGATCATTCAGCTTTTCTTGGTCAGCAACCTTCCGAATCTTATTAAGAAATATTTGTTTATGCCTGAAAAACCTATAAAACAAACTTTATCATCTTGTTATAAATAAAAAAGTTAATTAGTACACCCTGTCACGTGCAAATGAAAATAGGAATTGGAAAATTTTGCCTGCAGGTACTTGATCAAATGAGTAAGACCCATATACTTTAACAACCCGATGCCTGTCTTATCATCTCTCAGATAAAATATGTACTTAATAATACTTTGTCAATCTATGCGGTAATTCAAATTTCAGGTATATCTGTTTAGGATAAAATATCAGTAAAATAGCCACTTACAGAAATACAAATCAATCAAATTTTCAAAGAACAAAAGTAATTTGTTTAATATCAATAATTTATCAGATCATCGGTAATAAATAATAACAAACAAATTTTCAATTATCATTTTAAATGATATTCCTCATCTTTCGCAACAACTTTCGCCGGGATTATCGAAGCTAAATTTTCTAATACATCCTTCAAATCTTCCCGTATATCCAGCTTCCCGCTAAAAGTAACATTCGATATTTTCGGGCTGACAACGATTTTCTTCCCATAATGCTGCATTAATTTATCTGCAATGTTTTGGATAGATTCCTCATGAAATTCATAGTATCCATCTACCCAACTTATATATTGAGACACATTAACATTCTTTATTATTTGGACATCTCCGGACTGTTGGTAAGAAAGCATTTCTCCCGGATTTATTATTTTTTGTAGGTTATTGCTGGTTTGTACTTGAACTCTTCCATGAACCAAAACGACAGTATGCAACATCTTCCCTGCACTGGTACATACATCAAAAGCTGTCCCCAACACCTGAACATTCATACGATCTGTTTTAACAATAAAAGGTCTGTTTTTGTCGGGACTAACTTGTAAATATGCTTCTCCTTCCACATAAACTTCACGTTTTTCTTTAGAGAAAGTTACAGGATATACGATCCGGGTATTTGCATTCACGTTCATTCGTGTACCATCCGAAAAAATAATATAGGAACGTTTCCCTGCAGGAACGATCAATTGATTGTAGGTATTGGTTCCTCCTTTTATTTTTTGTACCGGCTTGGAGTTAATTGCGAGCATACTATCCCGGGTATATTTCACTTCGCTTTCTCTTCCGGCAATTTTTAATGTTTTATCATCGAACGATAACAACCGGACATCACTTTGACCATTTATCGCCATTCGTTTTGCTTTTAGGATATAATCTGCTAATCCCGATTGCGTTGATGTTGAATTTGTAGGATGAAACCAGGTACTGAAAGCAATAAACAATGCCACACAAGCGGCAACATTAGCCACTCCCCAATAAATAGTTCTTTTTATTTTGCGGGTTTTGTCGAAAGCTGCATTTTTTTCCTGCACTTGTTGCCACAATCTGTTGATTTCATCATTCGACAATCTTTTCCCCTGACTTTGTGAAACGGCTTTCAAAAAAGAATGAGCGCGATGAATTTCTTTCCCCAACTGTTGGTCATATAATTCCATGTCCGCCCAGAAATGCCTGCTCTCTTTAGTTGGATTCAATTCGGAATCAAGAAAATAAGCATCATTCAACAGATCAACTACTGTATAATTTAAATATGACGATCGTTCTTTCATTCTTTTTTTATTATTTAAGACAAATGAGATTCATATTTCTACTCACTTAGTAGAAAAAAAAATTTAAAATATTTTAGGTTAACATTTTTATCCAACAAAGCCAATCCGGCTAGGAACATAAAATAGAACTATCCCTTTTATTGAATAGCTCCCAAATATCAAAACTTTGCTTTTAGGATGGAAAAGCTTGCTCGAGGCAAATGAATTGCTGAGCAATATAAATAGAAGTTTTCAGGGACGGCAAAAAGCTAAATCGTAGATTCAGCCCCCAGGGAAATACTTAACAATAGAAGGGACATAAAGGATGCCCCATATATTTCGCGCAATTCAGATAAAGCCCGTTGAAGTAAATTATAAGCAGATTGATATTTCAAATCCATCAATTCGCAAATCTCCTCATATTCAAGTCCTTCATAAAAACGGTAATAAATGATTTCTTTCTGCCTGGAGGGCAAATCATTAAGTACGTGGGACAATGTCTTTCTCCGGGATTTTACCGTTTCGTTTTCTATAATCGTTTCTTCGATTGACAAATCAAAATCATAAGGTTTATCTTCTGAGACATGAGAAGAATAGACATTAAACCTTTGTCCTTTCTTAAAAAAATTGAATAAAGAATTTTTTAAAGCAGACATCAGGTAGACCTTCACATTATCGGGCGAAGAAAGATGTTTATGATTCTGATAAACTTGAGTAAATACATCTTGTATGCAATCTTTTACCAATTCAGAATCATCAGTAAAACGGCATCCATATTGATAAAGTTCCTGAACATAATGTAAATATAAAAACGAATAAGCATTTTTATCCCCTTCAATAAACAACTGCCATTGCTGTTTACTCAGATCCTCTATCTTATTTTCCGTAGATATTTGTTCATTTTTAACCATTTTCTAATCATTAAAAGATCTACTTAATGATGTTACTTCTTAGCAACAAATCCTCCTTTCTGTACTTTCCTGCAGCATTTCATCCATTGTTTCCTTAACTTTCAATGTTCATTTGGAAATGGATATTGAAATATCAAATATAAAAATTATTTAAAATAATTTCTGAAGTTTAAAAACTAAACTGGAACCTGCTGTAATACTCCATATTGTAATTAAATTAAGTTGGAACTTTATTTTTTAGTTTTTTATACTATTTGTCATCAGGGAGTTGACGATAACTCAGGCTCTGCCGGGGGCCAAACTGTCAGCAACAGAGTTCCTGCGATATGCTTTTATTCCGGTACCGGGTATATTTTTAATGAGTTTTAAATTTTCTCATAAAATGGCAACATGGATAATTTTTTTATAAATGAGGCTCATAA
>JAUZOH010000327.1 GCA_030706565.1 Bacteroidota bacterium
ATGAGAAATATTCCTCTGTGTACCTCTGTGTTATTGTATCGACTTATTACACAGAGAACCACAGAGTTTTAACACAGAGTGCCACAGAGAAATCTGTTATAACCCCTTTATACTACTTGCGAAACTTAAATAATTTATTATTCAAGAATTGATCTTCCTTCCAATAGTAGGGATTATTCATGACATAATTTCCGATTCTCAGAAAGGATTTATCGTCACGGATAATATGATCATAAAACCGGGATTGCCAGGCGAAATTAATTTTATTTTGGGTGGCATATTTTTTCACCCCGGTTTTATAACCCCGAATAATGGATGCCATATTTTGCGATTGCGGGCCAAATTTATTTTGGGTTTTAATTAATATTGGCGGTTTTATTGATGATTGCGTTGAAGGATAGTCAGGAATAATATTTTTGTGCGGTGGATGGTTGGGCATGACCACAAATTCCTCCCAAACCACGAAAGGGAAATGATTGGAAATTCCGGAACAATATTGGTTTTAAATTAATTGCCAATGAAAATAAATTCATATTTTCCATTGGCAATTTCATGAAATTTTTTGTTAAAAAGATCTTATTTTTCCTTCTCTTCCGGTGATTTGATCAACACACTGAAAATAAAAAGGATAACCGCCGATGCAGCTAAAATTATCAGCAGGGAAGACATAAATTTTGCCATGAAATTTTCCAGCGGAATTATTCCCCAAACACCCAATAAGGCAATAACGGTAAAGAGAAGAATCACAACAACCAGAAAATATGAAATAATTTTTTTAATCGTCATCATGTAAAAATTTTATAGTTAATAAAAAAATTAAACACCTTATAAACAACCGCTTGCATTAATCATTGTATACTTGATTGATATCAAAAGGAATAGAATTTATTTCTTTAAAAGTAAAGATAAAGAATAAATTGAATCTGCATAAGTTATGGCATCATTTTTTTTAAGTATCCATTGGGGTTTGCCTTCGTTTTGAGCAATAGTAACAGAAAAGTAAGAATCTTTTGAGACGACCTTATAATTTAGCCTTTCAAGGGCCTTTTGAGTCCATAATGCCGGCAATCCGGTTCCATTTAAAGAAACAGGTATTCCGGTACGGGAAGGAAGCATAAAATCGCCCAGCTTACTGTCAAAATGCAGGCTGCTTTGATCAAAGAGCCGGTCAAACATATTGTTTAAAACCAGGTCTTCAGGAGCACCTTCGAAAATTTGTTTGCCAGCCAGCATCCAGATTTTGTCTGCCTGCCTGAGGGCGATATTCAGATCATGGGTAGAAAAGAGGATGGTCTTGTTCTTCTTCCGGCATAAATTGCCAAGGGCATGTACAATTTCGTATTTGTTAGGCAAATCAAGAAAGGCAGTGGGTTCGTCGAGAACGATCAGGTCTGTATCCTGAGCCAGGGTCCGGGCTATCATGGCCCTTTGCCGCTCACCGTCGCTCAGCTGATTGAGATTTTTATCAACAAATTTTTGCATGCCCATCAGCTCAATTGCTTCATTAATTTTAAGATAATCTTCCTGATCAAGATGCCCGAACCAATTGGTATGAGGAAACCGTCCCAGGCAAATCAGGTCAAATACCTTAAGGTAGCTAGCCTGTACAGGTTCAGTGGAGACAAAAGCCACCCTGCGGGCAAAGCGTGAAGAAAGGTAAGTGTTTATATTTTTATCATCCAAAGAAATTTTTCCTGATAAAGGCTTTTGTAACTTAACAATGGTACGCAAAAGGGAACTTTTCCCGGCCCCGTTTTCTCCAATCAGTGCGATCAGCTCTCCCCTCTTTGCCGAAAGACAAAGGTTTTCCAATACTGCTGTAGTTTTTCCATGAGCAGTTGTATATCCTATCTTTAAATTATCAATCTTCAACATATCAGGTCAACTGGGAAATTTTCTGATTCTTAATCACAAGCCAGATGATAATCGGGATACCTACAAGGGCAGTTACCGAATTAATGGGCAAAGTATTGCCCATTCCGGGCATTTGAGAGATCATATCACTAAAAAGCATGACCACCGCACCAATCAGCATGGTTGCAATCATCAGGAAACGATGGTCGGCGGTTTTAAAAACGAGGCGGGCAATATGTGGCACAGCTATATCGATAAAGCCAATTGGGCCACAAAAAGCGGTAATACTTCCGGCCAGCAAACTGGTACTAAAAAAAACCAGGAAACGGGCCCTTTTAACGTTTAAGCCCAGGCTTTGTGCATAGTTTTCGCCCAGCAGCAAAGCATTCAATATTTTTGAAGAAGCCAAAGCAATGAGTAATCCAACTACTATGCATGGAACCAGCACAAATAACTGAACCTTGGAAACTCCGCCAAGGCTTCCCATTGTCCAGACAATAAAAGATTTCAGCATGGATTCATTGCTGAAATATTGAAGTATGCTTACAATTGCCGAAGTTACGCTTCCAAACATAATACCCAGCACCAGAATGGTCATTATGTCCTTTACCCTCAAAGAAACCGAAAAAATGAGCAGCAGAATCAATCCGGCACCTAACCAGGCCGCAATAACCACCATAAAATTCCCTGCAAGCCCGAGCAGGCTCAATGAGAAATAGGAGGAAAACCCAAGTACCAGCAGGGCAACGCCGAAACTTGCACCTGCACTGATGCCCAAGACATAAGGCCCGGCAAGGGGATTACGAAAGATAGTCTGCATCTGAAGGCCTGCTGCAGAAAGCGCCATTCCGGCAAGTAAAGCAGTAACCGCCTTTGGAATTCGAAAATCAAATAAAATAACATTCCACTCTGGCTGTGAAACCGAACTTCCGGTCAGAATTGAAATAACATTCCGGAGTGGAATTTTGACAGATCCGATAAGTAAATCACAAAGGAAAAAAACCAGTACCATCGCCAGGATAGATCCCAACAAGGTATAATACTTCCTTTGGCCTGTCTTAATCATTTCGTCAGGTTGTTGGTTATCAATCTGTCTCATTTAAAATACAAGTCTGAAAATATTTCTTATTCAGCCAATTTATCCAATAAACCAACAAATTTCTCCTTAATATCCTTATTTATTCCCTGAAATGCGGCTTTTATTTCTTTAGGAGTTTTACCTTCAGGATGATTTACACGGGCGATAAGGTCATTGCGATGTGTTATAACATCTTTAACGATAGAGTCAATTTTTTCTGCATTGGCTTCAGGATGGAATATTTTATATGTCAAACATTCATTCACCAACTCATAAGTCAAGGCATTAATATCCTTTTTCAAACATCTTACATTATTCATAATAATATAGAATTAAATTAATTTGTAATTATATAATGATCAATTATTTATTTCAATTGCCATCAGGCATTTTGAGAAACAATCCAATGGCCACTGTTCAAATCGAGACAATTCACAAAACATATAATTTTAACCAGCTATCGACAACAGTATTTTTAACAAAAGTACAAATTCCAGGCAATTTTTCTGCATTTTCTGCATATTAAGACGGCCGGGAGTTATGCCAATTCCCAATATTTTCAAACAGTCGGTTTAAAAATCACGCCCATATTTTTCCTCCCATCTATCAATATTTTGAGAGGTTTTTCAAAGGATATATGGCGAAGGTGGTCGTTTTCATAACAGGCAGGTAGTTGATTCAGAAAATCCACATCGTAATAACCCTCATTGATGTATGGATTGATGGTGAAATAACCCACCCGGAAAGAAGTCAGGTTCTGGAAGAAATGCGTACCCTGACTGGGATCTATTCTGAAATTTCTCAACCCCGATTCTACAATGACACGTGCCTGAGAGATTTGTACCCAATTTATGGGGATACCCAGCCAGGGATCACGTGAGCCCCATCGGCCGGGCCCAACCAGCACATAATTCGTTTCATTGGCAACAAATTGCTCATTCAGTTTTTCAATTTCCAGGGCAATTTGCTTATTATCAGCGGGATTAAAAGTTTCCGGTTTCACATAAATAAAATCCCTGATGTTCTCAATCGAACCATTTCCCAATGCGGAGGTAGAATAGATAATAGTTTCTTCCCTGGGCACTTCATCGATTTTTACGACAATATGTTGATCATTTTCAACTATGGGTCTGATCTGAAGAAAATTGAACAGACGGGGCTCACCAGGGTCAACATCCAGATTTACGGCAAATTCTATTTCTATCGGATTATTCATTTCTTTTTGCCCAATTTCCATCAATTCGCTGATAATCTTTGCCAAGGGAAAGGTCTCATGATTCAATATCTTTGAAAAAGTAACCAC
>JAUZOH010000328.1 GCA_030706565.1 Bacteroidota bacterium
CATTCTCGAGAAACATGGGAAGAGGAACATGATGAACTGATTGAAAAATATGGATTTCAGAAATTTAAAGATTAATACATAATTTGGCTAAAGCCATTAAATGCAAAATGATTTTTTGTCCTCCTGCTAAAGCAGGAGGCAATTCATGAATGAATTGGCATTCATATTAAAATGAATAGGAATGGGCTTAAGCCCATTCCATATTAAATAAACATATTAATCAAAAGCCCGAGTACCAAGGCATAGAAGATTGCAAACAACAGGTAGAGAATAAAATTCCGGGTTCCCAGTACAATTTTAACGGCACCCAGGTTGGTTATTTTGGTTGCCGGGCCGGTGATCATGAAAGCCGAAGCAGCGCCCAGGCTTAAACCACCCTGCAGCCAGCCCATCAGCAAAGGGCTGGTTCCTCCTCCGCAAACATAAACAGGTATACCTACCGCTGCAGCCATCAAGACGCCATATCCCCGGTGGCTGCCAAAAAGACTGGCAAACGCATGAGTTGGAACATAACGTTGAAACAATGCGGTCAGGATAATGCCTGCCAGGAAATAAAGGCCCGTGGCTTTAATATTTCTCCAGATATTTTTGACCAGTCGCAGGAACAAATTGGGATCGGTATCGTGACTTGCCCGCTCCTCAAAACCTGAAAAATTGAAAAAATCCTTATCCTGATAAAAAACATATACCAGCAGTCCTGCTGCTATTCCGCATATAATGCAGGATACAATACGGATGATAAAAGCAGTGGAGCCCAAAGCTGCACTGTATAGGATCAACTGAGGATTCAACAGGATAGAACTCATCATGAAAGCAGCCAGCCAATCATCGCGCATCCCTTTCTGCGAAAATGAGGCTGCAAGCGGGATGGTCCCGAACATACAAAGAGGCGAGGCAACTCCCAGCAAGCTTGCCGGGATTACCCCCAACACCCCTAACTTTTTATTCTGCATGGAAGCCAATACCCCATGAATCCTTTCCTTGGCAAAAACTGATATTACAGAACCCAATATGATGCCCACCGCCCAATAAGGGGCAATTTGCTGCAGTACAACGGAAAAATAATACCAAAGATAGATAAACTCGCGACTGATCATCTCTTGTCAATACTTACCAGCTTATAGGTTCTGCTGCCTAATCCCAATTCTGCAGCATGTTCAATAGTATGAATGCCATGGCGCGATTCAATCCGTTTTATCAGGTCTTTACCATCAGGAGCCTTATAAACAAGATCAACACAAGCCTGGTCAAGAGCCACCGGATCGAGCGAAGCCAAAATACCTATGTCCTTCATGGTAGGATCAGCAGGATGGGAATCACAGTCACAATCAACAGAAAGCTTATTCATGATACTGATGTACAAAACTCTCTTCCCTAAACTGTTCATAACTGCACCCGCAGCTTCGGCCATAGATTCCAGAAAAGCATCATGAGGAGCATTGATGGCCGGAGTGAAATCTCCGGTTTCCTTGGACCTGCCGGCAGAATGTATCCACATCTTTCCGCTTGCCGAGGCAATGCCGATGGACATATTTTTAAACGCCCCGCCAAAACCACCCATGGCATGGCCCTTAAAATGAGAAAGTATGATGAAAAAATCATAGTTCTTAAAATGAGAACCCACAAAATCTTCCTTAATATTTTTTCCATTTTTAAACGGCAGGGATATTGAACCATCCTCATCCATGATGTCGACCGGCGCAATTGCTGTAAAACCATGATCGATGGCCACCTGTTTATGCATGGCCGTTGTGGTTCTTTGTCCGCCATAAGCCGTGTTGCATTCGACGATTGTTCCATGCACCGACTGCACCAGATTTTTAATCAGATCCGGCGAAAGGTAATTGTGGCCGCCAGGCTCACCTGTGCTGATCTTTACGGCAACCCGGCCGGTTGCTTTTCTGCCCAATGCCTTGTAAATGGCCATCAACCCGGCCGGACTGATGTCTTTTGTCATATAAACAACAGGTTTTACCGCTGTGGCATTCTTATCTGTCTTAGGAGCTTTAGCAATACTTACGTTTTTTGCATCCCTATTTGCAATTTTAAGCGAATAGTCACTAAAACCATAAATCCCTGCCAACAAAAAAAGAGTCAGCAGGATTTGAATTGAAAAATACTTTTTCATTTTAATCTTTCATTTTTTAATTCTTAACAAATATAATATTTTAATGATCATATTTTAATCTTTTTTCTTCAACCAAAGTTCCAGCATTTTGTCTGCACTGGAAACAGAATCGCCTCGAATCGCTAAACCGGGCAAAACCTTTGCATTTGGACAAAGTTTCTTAATATCGCGTTCGCTACGTCCCAGCCCACTGCCTTCATGAGTGCAATATGGAATAATGGTCTTCCCTGAAAAATCATAAGACTCTAGAAACGTACATACCGCCATAGGCATCGTTCCCCACCAATTGGGATACCCGAGATAAATCACGTCATAAGAATCCATATCCTTTACTGTGCCGGTAAGCTCAGGTCTGGCATTTCCAACCAGTTCTTCCTGCGCTACATTGGTTGCCTCCATGTAATCTTCGGGATAAACTTCTACAGTTTTAATTTGAAACATATCGCTTCCCGTCAATTTCTGTATTTTCTTTGCAACAACTTCTGTATTTCCAACCGGCAGGTTTACAATTCTGCCTCCCACATAATTATTTCCCTTACGTGAAAAATAAGCGATAAGACTTTTTGAATTTGCCATTTTCGATTCTTTTCTAATCAATGATTTTTTTAATTCTATCAGCTAAATATCAAATTTGACCGTACCAAGCCATTTTACCATATCCGGATTACGATGATCGAAAAAGCTACTGACTTTAGTATCGAGTGTTACAATTGAGGCCATTTCTTCAGGACTTAATTCAAAATCGAAAATGTTGAAGTTTTCAATCATTCTTTCCTTATGTACCGATTTTGGAATCGCAACCACTCCTCTTTGAGTCAGCCATCGCAGAATAACCTGGGCAACAGATTTCTTGTATTTGCCGGCAATGGAAACCAACAGCTCATTCTTGAAGATATTATTTTTACCTTCCGCAAATGGACCCCAGGATTCAATCTGGATATTGTTCTCTTTCAAGAATTTTTGGGTTTCAATTTGTTGATTAAAGGGATGTGTTTCAATCTGATTGACGGCAGGAATCACTTTATTAAAAACCATTAGATCCATTAATCTGTCTGGTTGGAAGTTGCTAACGCCGATAGCTCTGATCTTGCCTTCCCGGTATAATTCTTCCATGGCCCGCCACGCACCATAAACATCCCCAAACGGTTGATGAATTAAATACAAATCCAGATAGTCAAGTTGTAACTTTTTCAACGACTTTACGAAAGCCTTCTTTGCACTTTCGTAACCAGCATCCTGTATCCATAGTTTAGTGGTAATAAAGAGTTCCTCCCTGGCAATTCCGCTTTTTTTAATGGCACGACCCACAGCCTCTTCATTTTGATAAGCTGCAGCCGTATCAATCAGACGGTAACCGGTTTCTAAAGCATCCAAAACACTTCTTTCGCATTCTTCAAGGTTTGTTACCTGATAAACGCCAAATCCTAAAATGGGCATCTCCACGCCATTGTTTAAAACGACTTTCTGCATATTCAATCTTCCTTATTTTTTTATCATTCCAATCTTCTTCAACCATCTCATAACTTCGCCTTCGGCGTCCTTCACCTGACCGCCCCGGATGGGAAGTCCATTTAGCACGGTCGACTTCGGACAAAGTTTCCTGATATCTGCTTCACTTTGCCCCATGCCACTGCCCTCATGCGTCATGAACGGGATGATGGTCTTTCCCGACAGATTGTAACTGGTCAAAAACGTTCGCACGGGCGGTGCAATGGTGGACCACCAGCAGGGCGAGCCGACAAAAATTACATCATATTTTCTGATGTCCTGCACTTTTGTTCTCAGGGTAGGTTTGTAGTTCGAATTCACTTCTTTTTTAGCCTGATCCACCACTGCATTGTAATCTTTCGGATAGGCATTAACGGTCTGGATTTCGAAAATGTCTCCCCCTGTTCCTTTCTGGATTTGTTTCGCGATTACCCGCGTGTTGCCACTATAAGAATAGTAGACTACCAAAACCTTCTTTGCCTTTGAGGTTGTTTGAGCTTGCACGCCCATGCTTGCAAGCAGCAGCATGATCAGCGTAAATAAATAAAATTTTGACTTCATACGAATATAATTTATTGTTTATGTAATAGGA